>JALNVT010000240.1 GCA_023231265.1 Sphaerochaetaceae bacterium | reverse complement strand
ATTGTTGGAATCATTCCAATTAACAATCTCGGTCTTGATCAACTGAAGCATGTAATCTGCGATGGATATCCCATTCATTATGGTTTTGTTACATTCAACGGAAACAGAGTGAATGATTATATGACATCTAAAGCCAAAAGGAACAACATTCTTCTTATAGGCAGTGATACCACTCTCATTGATTCTCTGAAAGTTTATGAGAATTTATTTGTAATCCGAAAAGGTTTTGCTAAACACATCATCAATAAGAAGGTGTTGATTCAACAAACTCAAATGTTACTTGATAGTGTTGGAAGTGATATAAATCCTGAGGCTACCGTCGGCAAATTGACACAATATGATAAAGTTACAATTGAATTGATAAAAGCAAAAATTGGATATGTAAAACTTGTCATCATAGATTATATATCGTCATTTTTACTTACAGATGAAATTATAAAATTACACTCATTAATTCGAAGAATGAGTGGTGACGGAATGTCTTTTATATACATATGCAATCATCATCAAGAAGCTTTTTTAATATGTGATAGATGTTATTTGATGAAGGAAGGTAGAATGATAAAAAACCTACTTCCACATGAGATGAATGATGAGGTGATGAATCATTTCAGTTACTTGTTCGAAAATCAATTGACATCAGAAGAAAGAAAAGAGCTGTACAGTGGATCAATCAGTAAGATAAAAGAATGTATTATTAAAAATATTAATTATGAGAGTCTCAAAGATTTAACAATTGAGATTAACAAACAGGAAACTGTTGTACTGCTTGATAGTGATAATTCAATAATAGAAAATCTTGTGACTCTACTTAAAGATGATGCAGAGGCAAATAATGGGTTCATCACTTTAAACAACACTCCAATTGAAAAGGGTGATAGAAGAATAGCAATTATAGATAAAAACTATCCAGCTGATTCATTATTTTTATCAATGTCTGTTATGGATAATATCTTGTTCTGCAGTGATCACAAATTAAAAAAAATATGGTTAAACAAAAATATACAGAGGTCTATTGGAACGTCACTTGAAAAAAAACTTGGAAAACTTGTTCATAAGAAGGATCTTTATGGATTGGAAAATGATCAATTATTTGAGATTTTACTGCAAAAGCTTCTGCTTCAGAAGCCGGATTTGATAGTGATGATTCAACCTTTTACGTCTCTTGATATGTATCAAAGGCTCAAAAATATTGAAGGGCTAGATCTGCTGAAAAAGAACGGAACTTCAATGCTATTGTTGACTCTATCTCTGTCTGATACTTTACAAGTTGCAAACCGATTGTTAATCGGAGAGAGAGGGACAGTTACAAAAGAATTTACAAGAAATGAGTTCTCAAATCTCTCCTATTTACATGGATCTCTTCCTAAATAGGTGGAGTGTTATTTTACAAATTAATTATTAAAATAATGTGAATTATATTCAAATCATAAAAATGCACCACTTTTTCATAAAATTGCATCCCTTTTCAACTCATAATTTCCATGAGAAACTTTGTTTATCAAAAGGAGATTATAAATAATGAGTGATGGATATATTGTAGAAATGTCAAATATAACCAAGACTTTTCCGGGTGTAAGAGCTTTGGATAATGTTTCATTTCATTTGAAAGCTGGACAGGTGATGGCTTTATTAGGTGAAAATGGAGCAGGTAAGTCTACTCTTATGAAAATTCTCTCAGGTGTTTATACACGTGATAGTGGAAGTATGAAAATTTTTGGTAAGGATATTGAAGGGGATTTAAATCCTAAAAGTGCAGCAGAATTAGGCGTTGCAATTATCCACCAAGAGTTAAATATGTGCAACCATTTAACGGTAGCCGAGAATATTTTTTTAGGAAAAGAACTTCATCATAGAGGACTTTTAAATAAGAAAGAAATGATGGACAGAGCTAATGCAATCTTGCAGAAGCTTAAAATCGATATTAAAGCAGATGCAGTGGTCGGTTCTTTAGCTGTTGGACAGCAGCAGATGGTAGAAATTGCAAAGGCTTTGGAATCAGATGCAAAGGTTCTGATAATGGACGAACCTACCAGTGCTTTAACAAGTAAAGAAATTGAGGAACTATTTAGAATTATCAGAGAAGTTAAAGCTGATGGTTGTGGTGTTGTTTATATTTCGCATAGATTGGAAGAACTTCAACATATTGTAGATGAAGTTACAATAATGAGAGACGGTAAATATATAACTGAAGGTATTTTCAAAAGTATTCCAATGAATGAAATTATTTCAAATATGGTAGGCCGTGAGATCAAAGAACAGTTTCCAACTATTGATATTGAGCGTGGAGAACTTGCTTTACAGGTTAAGAACCTCAATGCAGGACGTCTTGTGAGAGATGTAAATTTTGAAGCTTACCGTGGTGAAATTTTGGGTATTGCTGGACTTATGGGTGCAGGTAGAACTGAAACAACAAGAGCAATCTTTGGTGTAGATCCTAAGACCAGTGGAGAAATAATTCTTGATGGAAAATCATTAACAATCAACAAACCAATGGATGCTATAAGAGCTGGAATAGTTCTAGCTCCAGAAGATAGAAAACATGATGGATTGTGCGTCAAACTTTCTATTAGAGAGAACATTGCATTGGCAAATTTGGATCAAATTTGCAGTAAAGGTGGACTTGTTAATAGAAATAAAGAAAGAACTATAGTTGAAAAAGCTGTATCAGATCTGGAAATAAAATTACCAAATGCTGAAGTCAATGCTTCTAATTTAAGTGGTGGTAATCAACAGAAAGTTGTTGTTGCTAAATGGCTCGCTAATAACAGTAAGGTTATTATTTTTGATGAACCAACTCGTGGTATTGATGTAGCAGCTAAGGTTGAAATCTACAATATAATGAACGAATTAAAGCGAGAAGGAATTGTAGTTATATTTGTTTCAAGTGAATTACCTGAAATCTTAGGTATTTCTGATCGAATTATAGTCATGTGTGACGGAAAGGTAACGGGTTCCTTAATCACAAAAGATACCAACCAGGAAGAAATACTTTCCTATGCAACCCGATTTGAAAAGAAGATTGATTAAGAGGTAATAATTATGAGTGAAAGAATAGATAGCCCTTATAAAAGGTTGATGGCTATTAGAGGAATGGGTCAAGTATTAACAGTCTCTGTTGGTCTTGTAATCCTCTGTATTGTATTTGGTGTGATGAATCCAATCTTTTTTAGTGGAAGAAATGTATCGAATCTACTGAGACAGATTGCTCCTATATTACTTATTGGTATTGGTCAATCATATGTATTGCTTATCGGACAGATTGATTTGAGTATTGGTTCTGTAGTTGGTATGAGTTGTATGATCAGTGCAACACTGATGACAAAAGGTGTCAGTCCAATCGCTGCTGTGATAATTACAATTATATGTTCATTAGCAGTTGGCCTTACGAATGGATTTCTTGTTGCATGGTGCAAGTTACCATCTTTCATCGGTACCTTGGGAACAATGACAATTGCTCGTGGTATTGCTCAGATTGCAAATAATAACTACAACACAGATTCAATTGGTAAAGGTGCAGAAGGATTCAGAGACTTTTTCTATTATGGAAAAACGTTGGGATTGTACAACACCATTTGGATAGCGTTTGTTCTTTGGCTGATATTTAACTTTATATTAACCAGAACAAGAACAGGTCGCCACATATATGCAGTAGGTTCAAACCAAGAAGCTGCAAGATTATCAGGTGTGTCAGTTACAGCAACAACAATTAAAGCTTATTTAGTATCATCCTTTGTGTGTTGTGTTGTAGGTCTTACAACAACTGCAACAAGTGGAATGGGTACAATGGATGCTGGAACATCTTATGAATTATATGCTGT
>JALNVT010000239.1 GCA_023231265.1 Sphaerochaetaceae bacterium | reverse complement strand
TGTTTTCATATTGTTATCTCCTATCTCTGTCTTTGCCAATTCTATTATTGAATTGATTCTGTCTCTTTTTATCTTGAGCAATTTAATTTGGTCTGCAAGAACTTGATTCCTATCAAAATTCTCACTATCCAAAATTCTAGCAATCTCCTTCAGAGGAAAATCTAATTCTCGAAAGAAAAGAATGCTCTTCAGCCTTGTGATGTCGTCTTCATCGTACTCTCTGTAGCCATTGTATGATCGTTTTGGACTCAAAAGATTGATGCTATCGAAGTGCTGAAGTGTCTTCACACTCAATCCAACCTTCTATGCTACCTCTTTAATTTTCATACTTCCTCCTGATCTATAATTTCAATATAAACAATCCTGTAACGTAATGGTCAACAGATGATATCAATTATTAAAAAAAGGTCAGAAAGAAATGAATATCAAAGGTAAAGACAAAAGGATAAGAGAGAAAATTGTAGATTGAATATATCAATAAATATGAACTATTATTTCAATATGTAAAAACTAAAATCATTTATAACATATATTTATAAGTCATAATATCATATAAATAGCCTCAGTTGTTATGCTTTTATGGGAACTCCATAAAATAAATAAATTATATTTGCATAATTGTTATATCAAAATCCTTATTTCCCTTATTAGGTGTTTTTTATTGACTTATCAATATAATCAATTAAGATGTAACCTGAATTGAAATTTAATATTATATGTTTGAAAGTGCAGATTGATTTGATACTCATGCTAAATTGTCAGTAAAAATATGTTCGAGAGCTCGTTATTGAAAGCACTCCTTTTGGGGAGAACAGTTATTTGTATATTTTGATGGATTCATTCAAACAAGTCTAAATAATTTTAAATTGAAGGGGGGTATTCATGAAGTATGATATAGTTATGATTGGCCATGTTTCTAAAGACATTATGATTTATAAGGAAGATGTCAATGAATTCTTAGGTGGACCTGTAATTTATTCATCAATTGCAGCAACCAAAGCCAATAAGAAAATAAAGGTAATAACAGTTGCAAATGTTGCAGATGCAGCTGAACTTCAACCTATGATTGATAATGGTGTTGATGTAACAAGACTTGATTCAGAAAAAACAACAAGCATCAAAAATGTTTATTTTTCAGCTGACAAAGAGAAGAGAGAGGTAACTCTATTATCTCGTGCAGAGAACTTTGATTTGAAGAAAATGGAAAAATTCGATACAAGAATTGTCCATCTTGCAGGATTGTTCAGAGATGAAATTCCAGATGAGTTCATTGAATATTATTCAAAACAGGCTGCAGTTGGAATTGATGCTCAAGGTCTATTGAGAACCAGCGTTGATAATGATCTTAAATTTATAAATTGGGCAGATATTGATAAATATGCCAAATACATCACCTATCTAAAAACTGATGCCGCAGAAGCTGAAATCTTGACAGGTCTTCAAGACCGAGAGATGGCAGCAAAGGCTCTTTGCGACAGAGGCATAAAAGAAGTTATGGTGACTCATAACACTGAAGTGTTGGTATACAGTGAAGGTAAGTGCTATACAGCTCCATTCAATCCAAGCAATCTATCTGGAAGAACTGGACGTGGTGATACAACTTTCGCAGCTTATTTATCAAAAAGACTTGATTCCTCAATTCAGGACTCAGTAGATTATGCAGCAGCTCTGTGCTCCATGAAGATGGAAAAACAGGGACCTTTCTCTGGAACTTATGAAGAGGTTATGGAAAGAGTTGCAACTCTAAGAGTGTCCAAATAGGATGAGCCTAAAAGGAAATATGGATGATTGAAAATTTAACAATTCATAGTGGCGCAAATGATACAAAACCCAATTCTAAAGAATATCTTATTGATGCTCTGTCTTGCAGATATTCTTTTATAGAGGTGGATGTCAGAGTGAGCTCGGATCATATATGCTTCCTGTCTCATGATGGTATTTTGAATGATATTGTTCTGGACACCTTAAAATTTGAAGAATTGAAAGCTTTGGATGATGATTTTTTGACATTGGATGATGCGATCATTCTGATGAAAAAACATCAGGCCAAACTGAACATAGATATCAAAGATGACAAATACATTGATGATATAGTTGAATGTATCGAAAGAAATCATTTTGAAGATTTTTGTGTGTTTTCTGGAACACATCTGGAAGGTGCAAAAAAAATCAAGAAGATGAACAGCAAGCTGAACTTGATAGTTAATTTTGAAGAGCAGTACTATGATGATATCGAGTACTATAGAGATGAGTACATAAAATTCTCTCCTTATGGTATAAATATCAACTATTTATGGATGGAGAATCCTAAATTCCAAATGCTTGAGGATACAAAGATTCCTATCTATACGTGGACTGTTGATGATTTGGAAGGTTATGCTATATGTAAAAAGAATGATGTTCATAACATAACTACAAATCATCCATCTCTTTTTATGAAGATTTTGCAAGATAAAATATTGCAGATTGTATGGTGAGAGGGGCAGGTCTTGGAATCTGCTCCTCTTCTTTACATCTGAATTATAAATGAGACAGCTCGGCAATCTTAGGACTGACGAGCTGTCTCTATTCATCATTCATTTCAAGCCTTGCAATTATATTGTGAAGCTCTCAGCAGTGTTCTTCTTTATCTTCCTTGATGCAAGCTTCTTGCCCCAGGTGATCTTCAATTCAAAATCTTCAGTGCTCTTGATTTCAAGTGATAACTTTCCATCCTTAACGCCTTTGCTTTTCAGTGACAGTACATTTTGACCAAATGGGAAGTTTGAGATACCAAACCCCTCATCCAAGTTTACATTCCAATTTACAGTGTTGTTTGCTCTATCACAGGTGATACCAAAGATAGATTCAATCAATACAGATACTGGAATCAATCCTGTCCATCCAATGAAGTCTTCTCTTGCAAACAGACCAGGTTCAGCTTTTGTAGGGGAGTAGTATTCAAAGAAGGTGTTTGTTTTTGTAAATATAGTTTCAACTTCAGATAGACATTTCTTTGAGATATCAAAAGCTTCTTTCATGTATCCTTTCTTTATCAGGCCATTTATGACCATGTAGGTCATTGGAGCCCAGATTCCACCTTGCCAGTAGCAACCATCATCTTTGAAATTGTAATCAGCTTTAGGGATTGATGGGATCATCAACTTATCGTAGAACTCACCACCTCTGCTCAATTTGCTGACAACCTTATCAAGTTGCTCTTTGTTCAATAGGTCTGTGTGCAGAATCCAGAAAGCTCCAATGTGCATTGTCTTGATTCTGTTTCCATCTTTATCAACATCAAAGAGGAATCCTCTCTCTTCATCCCACATGTTGTTCATGATGTACTCTCCAAGACGTTTCTTCTCATCGTTTATATCAAGAATCTCCTGCCATCTCTCAAGTTCATAACCGAAATCTATAAGAAGAGATGCATTTATATACTGCTGCAATGTGGCATCAACCCAACTCATGAATCCATGAGAGTAGCTTATGTGATATTTAGAATCAACTCTAGGTACATTGTCCATTCCAGAACCCCAACCAGTTGTCCAATAGGAACCATCTTTCCAAGTTCTGTTTTTATTCAACCATTGATGGAAGGCAACAAGAGGAGAGAATATATCATTCAATCTGCTTTTATCGCCGAAGGATCTGTAGTACTCATCCTCTGAATAGGAGAATATGTTTGGACCAGTGCTTACTGGATCATATCTATGGAATTCGTCTTTTCCACTGTCATCAATCTCACGACAGATAAAACCATCTGGATGCTGCTTGCTGTAGAAGTTGTTGAGAGTGTTTTGGAAAGGGAAGACTGATGTTCCATATTTTGCGAACATTGTGATGAAACAGGAATCC
>JALNVT010000238.1 GCA_023231265.1 Sphaerochaetaceae bacterium | reverse complement strand
CTTCCGTCTGCCACCACTCTTCCATCATTCAAAATAATCACTCTATCACAGACATCAAGGGCAAAGTCCAAATCATGGGTGCTTATTATCTGAGTCAGCTCATTGCTCATCAAATAGTTTATGAGCCTTCTCCTTTCTTTATTATCGAGATAGACGGTGGGTTCATCCATCAAAATTGCCTCAGGTGATAATATCAGTATTCCCATGAGGGCAACCAATCTTTTTTCTCCACCAGACAATGTGTGTATGTATCTGTCCATCAAATTCTGTGCATCAAACAACTCTATCAACTCTTTTAGTCGCTCTTTAACCACCATCTCATCCATTGCAAAGTTCGTGGGGCCAAAGAGGATATCATCAATGACCTTTGATTTGAACAACTGATGATCTGGATTCTGGAAAATCAATCCGATATGAGATCGTATGATTGAGGCATTTGCCTTGTTCACCTCAACTCCCTTGATATCGATTGTCCCTTCTTGGTGGTCAACAAGATTCAGAATGCTTGATATTAGAGTTGTCTTACCAGCTCCATTTGCACCTATCAAGGCAACTCTCTCTCCCTCTTTTACAGTAAGAGATACATCATCAATTGCCTTTTTCTTATCATCATATAGGACTGAGAGATTTTTGATTCTTATATCAAAACTTCCATCTCCACTCAATATTTCAGATTTTTCTTTAAATTCTTTCTTTCTCAAATTATTAAATCCTCTGCAACTCATTGCAAAATATACTCTCTCTCCAAAATCAATATTTCTCAAAATGAATGAACCCAAGAAAGGTCCAACGTCTTCAATTGAGACACCTCTTACCTGACGACTTCTCATCCTGTAGCTCTTTATCATATGTGAGAACTCCTCAAAGAAAATGAACAGATATCTGTAGAGAAGTGATAGCTGCAGCACAAACAGATGTGGTACCTTCAGAGCTTCAAGAGCTGAAGTTATCTCATCCATGGTATTGTTTCTCATCAAAATCGTAACTATTGATACGCAGAACAGTCCCTTAATCATTATCGAGGATGCAAGATAATATTGAGATACAAGCAGATTTCCAAGCGCAAACACAGACAATATTGGAAGCAGCATTGCTATCCTTTTCATCCATATTTTCATTGGAATGTTCGAAAAAATCAAAACCAATAGAAATGCAGACACAGCCAAAGCCAATCTGATTGGATTGATTATCTGAAAACTCACAATGCACACTATAACAATCAGAGATGAGATCAAATGAAGAGTTGTTACCAATTTGGAGTTATGAGAGTCCTTTCCAAGACTCTCCATCTCAAGAAGATTTCTGTATTCACTATCAAGGCTCATACTATGATTTCTGCTTCTTCTTACCAATCCTTGATAAGAAAACAATCATGAGAGATACAATCACAACACCTGAGATACCACTGATAACTGCAGCTGATGCTGCATCACTTCCATTCAGGGAGTAACCTTGAAAAACAGACATCTTACTTTGAAGATGATTCAGAAATTCACTCACTTCTGTGACATTTTCACTTAAATTGGCTCTGGCAACAGACCACTCAAGTCCATCAGGATTTGATGATGCAAAGAGTGATAATACTGATGCAATGAACAATGCAATCAAAGAAATTGCAGTCACATTGGATCTGCTCAGTACAACCTCCTCTTTGCTGTTGATTGCAATGAGAGAAGGTCTGACACTGTAAAGATACTGCAGAACAAAACCAGTTATTATTCCTTCAATCAATCCAATAGCCAGATGAATTGGAAGCATCAGAAGAAGGAATGTCGAAAGAGAGTAAGAGCTGACTGATGAAACATATGTTTCAAAAACAACACCTGCAGCTCCCAACTGAAGAGCAACTAGGGAGGTAGTGATGGATGCAATCATGATGGTCCTCTTGCTCATAGATTTTTTCAGAATTGGCTTCATAATCAGAGGATATGCAATGAATGCTCCAAAGAATCCCATGTTTATAACATTGCATCCGTATGCAAGCAGACCTCCATCAGCAAATATGAAGGCCTGCACCAACAATATTGAAGCTATTGTTATGAATGATGCAAATGGACCAATCAAAGCGGCCAACAGAACTGTACCAACTATGTGACCACTTGCACCTGTTCCAGGAATTGTAAAGTTGACCATCTGGGAGGCAAAGATCATAGCTCCCAGAACACCCATCTTTACAGATTTTCCCTCATCACCTTCCTTCTCAACTTGCTTTATGGAATATCCCAAAGCAACAGCAGCACAACCCATCATACTCAGACCAACGGGAGTGCTTATCAAAACATCTGCCATGTGCATGATTAATTACTCTCCAAATTTATTTTAGAAATGACACAGTTATATACTTCTTTATAAGAGACTCCATATGAAGCTGCTGCAGATACAACACTCTCATATTCAGGATACACTCGCTTGATACCACTGAAGCTGCACTCTTTGGCAAGGATTTTGCCATACTTTGTATCAACATAGCATTTCTTTCGATCCAAAATTGTTCGCTCCATCTTTGTATATCGAATGCCAATTGAGCTTGTGTTGGTGAAGATTATCTTCTCCATCAGAGATCTGTCCTCAGGACGTATTATGAGACTGAGTATGTATGCAGGTCTGTTCTTCTTCATGTAGATTGGGGTGTAGAAAACGTCCAGAGCACCTGCTTCAAACAATAAATCAAGAGTGTATCCAAGTTCCTCACCGCTGCAGTCATCAATATTTGTTTCCATCTTGATGATTGAATCGGAAAGAGATAGCTCATCTTCCTCAATTATCATGGCTCTGACATAGTTAGCTCTGTCTGAATATCTCTTACCACTTCCAAGTCCTATCTTTTTGAGTCCCTTCAGTGATGGAGTATCAAATGTAGGTTTCAATGTTGCTATCAGAGCAGCTCCTGTTGGAGTCACCATCTCCCCCTCTAATTTTGTGAGCACCAAAGGAAGAGAATTTGCACTGCATATATTTGCTACAGCTGGAACAGGAATAGGAAGCAATCCATGCTGGCATAAAACATGTCCTGAACCTTCATAGATATCGGAAACATAGACTTTATCGATGTTGAGAGAATGATATAGGACAGAGAAGCTCAAGATATCTACAATAGAATCAATTGCTCCAACTTCGTGAAAGTGGACCTCTTCAATTGGAAGACCATGAGCCTTAGCTTCAGCTTCTGCAACAACAGTGAATGCATCTTTTGCAAACATCTTCACCTCATCATCAATTTTCAAACCATCCAGCATCACAAAGATATCATTCAGATTTCTGTGAACGTGATGGTGATGATGTACGTGCTGCTCACCATGACTGTGATGGTGCTGCTCATCATGAGAATGTTCATGAGTGTGATTTTCATCGTGACTGTGAGAGTGATGATGTTCATGACTGTGGGAGTGAGAGTGTTGATCATCATGAAGATGTTCATGACTGTGAGATTCTTCTGATTTGGTTTTCTCAATCACATCTAAATCTGAACCAATTCTTTCAGCTTCAAGAGCATCTCCATACAGAACATCGAAAGAACATGTATCAATTGATAGCACATCCAATCTTTCTATTTTTATCTTAAATTCATCACTCTTCAATTGACTCAGCACATCTTTCAGCATCTCATCATCTGCTCCAAGATCAATTAAGGAGCCAACCAACATGTCTCCACTCACACCACTCAAACATTCCAAATATAAACTTTTCATACAACCTACCTACTTTTATCTATTGCCAATCTATTGATCTGGGTTGCAATGTAACCAGCTCCATAACCATTATCAATGTTCACAACACTGATTCCATTTGCACATGAATTTATCATTGTCAGCAGTGCTGATAGACCATCAAAATTCGCTCCATAACCCACTGATGTT
>JALNVT010000237.1 GCA_023231265.1 Sphaerochaetaceae bacterium | reverse complement strand
ATATGCTGTAGCAGCTTCTGTAATTGGTGGTGTTTCTACTCTTGGTGGTCAAGGCCTATTGTTTGGTACTGTTATTGGTGCTTCAATTTGGGGTGTTTTACAAAACGGTCTACAATTCGCTGGTGCTCCAGTTGCAATAAGAAACATTGTTATTGGTATCATCGTAGTTGTATCTGTACTGTTGGATGTAATTGTTAGAAGTAATAAAGGTAAAGGCTTTAAAGTCTTTAAAAAATAAAATTAATTAGTTCATAAAACATTTAGGTAAAGACCTAAAAAAAGGAGATTATTATGAAAAAAGGATTACTATTATTCGCTGCTGCTTTATTTACAGTATCAAGCGTATTCGCACAAGGTGCAGCAGAATCATCTGCTTCTTCAAACAAGAAAGTCTATTTAATTACAATGGATCAAATGGATCAGCATTGGCAGCATGTTAATGCAGGCTGTGAAAAAGCTGTAGAAGAAATAGGTGGAATCGATTATAAATGGTTGGCTCCTGATGTTAAAGATGATAACAAACAAATTGAATCTATTAACAATGCAGTAGCTGGTGGAGCTGATGTTATTCTTTTAGCTGCTAATGGTCCTAATGCTGTAACAGCTGCTTTAAAGGAAGCAACAGACGCTGGTGTTAAAATTATTTATGTTGATAGTGCTGCTGATTATCCTGGAGAGCAAACTCTTGCAACAGATAATGTGGCTGCTGGTGTAACAGCTGGTACTCAGATGCTTGATGCTCTAAAAGCTAAAGGCTTATCCAGTGGTTCAATTGGTGTTATCAGTACTAACGCTGCAACAGCTTCAACTGTAGCTCGTGAAACTGGTTTCAGAAAAGCATTTGAAGGAACAAATTTCACAATTCTAGAAACACAATATTGTAATGGTGATGCAGCTATATCTAAGGATATGAGTGCTAACTTCATCACACAGGGCGTTGTAGGTATATTTGGTGCAAATGAAGGTTCAACAGTTGGTGTTGGTAATGCAATTAAAGAAGCTGGTAACTCTGTAATTGGTGTTGGATTTGACCAATCTGATATGTTGATGAGTTTGATTGATGATGGTTATCTATTATGCACAATGGCTCAAAATCCAGAAGTAATGGGTTATGAAGGTATCAAATCAGCTGCTAAAGTATTAAATGGTGAGAGTGTTTCTCCTAAGTATTATGATACAGGTGTATCAGTTTTAAAAAAATAATACGCATTAATTTATAAATTAACTTGGAGGAAGTAAATTAAACTTCCTCCAAGGTTGCAAATTCGATTTTGATACAATCTATCAAATTGTAATTGATGGATTATATGAAGGAATGAATATGAAATATTATATTGGAATTGATATTGGTGGGACCAAAATTGCTATATCTATTGCAGATGAAACTTGTAATATTATTGATAAAGTCAAATTTTTTACTGAAGTCGAGTTCTCTGATAATTTTGCGATGATCATATCAGAAATACATAAGTTCCAAGATAAATATCAATATAAAATTGAGGCTATTGGGATAAGTGCAGGAGGTCCCCTTGATTCTGAAAAAGGTTTGTTTATTTCTCCACCTCATCTGCCCAACTGGCACAATATCAATATAAAAAAAAGAATTGAAGATGAATTACATATCCCAACTTTCTTAGAGAATGATGCAAATGCATGCGCTTTAGCAGAGTATTTTTATGGGAATGGCCGTGGAAGTTCAAATTTCGCTTTTCTTACATTTGGAACAGGTTTTGGAGCTGGTTTAATTTTAAATGGTAAATTATATAGAGGATCAAACAGTCAAGCTGGAGAAATCGGTCATATGAGGATTTCTAATGATGGTCCCTTGTGTTTTGAAAAAAGAGGATGTGTTGAAAGTTTCTGCAGTGGAGCAGGAATCTCTTTATTGCATGAAGAGTTAACTGGAAAAAGACTAACAACAAAAGAAATATATGATAAGGCTGAAATTGATAAAGATAAAGAAGCTATCAATACTGTTAATATCAGCAGCGAAAAATTGGGGCTTACATTGTCAATTCTAATCGATATTCTAGCTTTAGATAGAATTGTTATTGGAAGTATATATACAAGAAGTAAGGGAATCATAGAACCAGTAATGATGAAGAAAATGAATGAAGAGATATTGGAAGTCAATAGAGGCTTATGTGATATAAGAACAGCCTATCTTGAAGAAAATATTGGTGATGTTGCAGCTCTCACAGTTGCAATGCAAAAAGGATTATAGGATGAAAGATTATATTGCTGATTTAATTGAAAGATATCCCTCTTTGATTGTTTGTAAGAATCAGATA
The DNA here is from genome assembly GCA_023231265.1 of Sphaerochaetaceae bacterium. Lineage (GTDB taxonomy): Bacteria > Spirochaetota > Spirochaetia > Sphaerochaetales > Sphaerochaetaceae > Pleomorphochaeta. Next base: position 1,574 of record JALNVT010000237.1, on the reverse strand, counting down.
AAAGAAAGTTATGATATTCTAAAAACAGCTGCAGTTAATCATAATAAATTACTTACTTGTGGAAATGGTGGTAGCAGCAGTGACAGTGATCATATTGTCGGGGAATTAATGAAATCTTTTGTCAAGGAAAGACCTCTTAATGATGAACTAAAAATAGCTATTTCAAAAATTGCTCCAGAACATGCTGACGATTTAAATAAAAAACTGCAGGAAGGAGTAGCTGCAATTAACTTATCTCAACATGCAGCTTTGAATACTGCTTTTTCTAATGATGTTGATCCTTCCATGATATTTGCACAGCAGGTCATAGGTTATGGAAAAACAGATGATGTAATAATTTGTATTTCTTCTTCAGGTAATTCAAAAAATGTTGTACTTGCAGCGATAACAGCAAAAGCAAAGAACATGAAGGTTATTGGACTCACTGGTATGAAAGAAGGTTATCTTGATAAATATTGTGATGTGGTGATTAAAGTCCCTGAAATAGAGACCTATAAAATTCAAGAATTGCATCTTCCTGTATATCATACCTTATGTCTGATGATAGAAGATGCCCTTTGGTAAATAAAACTTTTTGTAGTTTAGATACCAATTTTTTTGGTTACTATTAATGCTTCAAATCTACTTGTCCCAGAAGAGGTTATTTTGTTTCATAGATAGAAATTCAAAAATTCTTTCTGAGCTCTTTTGCCAATGGTAGATTGTTATAGTTGTTATATGGCAGATGATAGTCTATTATCTGATATCAGATATAGCTTTGTCCATATCATTGTTATTTGTGAAGTCCTTTGTATATACGCAGGTCACAGGAGCTTTAGATTACATATTGAATATCATATCATGTCCAACACACAATCCAATCGAAATATTTAAATCTGTGTTTTTGTCATTTAAATATTGAGCTTGTTCTGCTGGATTGCATAATACTCTAGAACTATTTTCTTTGAATAATTCATTTTTTGTGAGATGTCCATATTTACAATCAACAGTGTAAACTTCAAAATCTGATTCAAGGTATTTCTTGATTATTGCAGCCTCTCTTGAGAATGTTATGCAATGTGCAATTCCTATAGTTTTATAATTAGCTGCTGATGCAAAAGCTTTAATTTGCTCAAATCTATTCAACATCATGCTAGATGACCTATCTGCAAATTTCATTATTTCCAACATCTCGTTGTTATATAAATTGCTCATTATTATATCCTTATAAAGTTATTTATCGAACTATTATTAGTATACTATTTTTTATTAAAATACAAATGAGTAAAATAATTAAAATTAGTGTTTGGATAAATTGTAAAGGCAATTCCATAGGTTGTGGCACTTTATCAAACAGTAATCGCTATTGTGAATATAAATTGTTAGTTTTTAACCTTTTAGAAAGGATTGAAATTCCAAGAAACTGAAGATTCAAATTCTTCATCTATCCAATCATAACTTGCAGATAAATCCAAGCGATCAAATAATGTTTTTCCTTCTTAACTTTTTAGACTGAAATCATTATCTGTATTCAATTGATAATATGGAAGATTTCCTTCAAGAAGGGTATATCCATATTCATTGCAGAAGATTAT
>JALNVT010000236.1 GCA_023231265.1 Sphaerochaetaceae bacterium | reverse complement strand
GCTCTTGGCTAGCGATTATAACTACATCTTTCCAGTAGCTCCGAGTACTCGCAGTGGGATTGCACCACCTAGTTATCAAACATGCATGACAAACCAAAAAAAAAGGAACTATCAAAAAACTTCAAGTTTTATCAATAATTCCTTTTATAATTAATCGGCAATATTAACTAAATTTCCATATTCATTGCAGATCTTACTTCATCAAGGGTCTCAACGGCCATCTCTCTAGCACGTTTGATACCATCGTTAAGAACACTCTTGATGTATGCAGGGTCTTTTTCTAATTCAGCTCTGCGTTGTCTTAGAGGTCTCAATTCTTCATTGATGGCTTCTGTAAGTGTTTTCTTCAACATACCACCACCACCTTCTCCAATGCGTTCAGCAATGGCTTCAGGACTTTCATCAGTACATAGAGATATTAAAGATAGAAGATTTGCAACTTCAGGTCTGTTAACTGGATCAAAAGTGATGATTCTCTGAGAGTCTGTTTTAGCTTTCTTAATAAGTTTTGCTGTTTCATCTTCAGTATTAGATAAGTAAATAGCATTGTTTCTGCTCTTACTCATTTTCTGATTTCCATCAAGTCCAGCAATACTAGGAGTCTTACTTAAAAGAGCTTCAGGTTCTGGGAAAATTGGGTTTTTCTTTGCAAATTTATCATTGAAACGACGAGCAATATTTCTTGTCATCTCCAAATGAGGCAGTTGGTCTTTACCGACAGGAACAACATCACCTTTACAGAATAAAATATCACAAGCCTGGTGAATAGGATATGTATACATACCAGCATTTACACTTTTCAAACCCGCTGCTTGAATTTCTTCTTTAACTGTAGGGTTTCGACTCAATTCTGCATTGCTTACCAAAGTTAAAAAAGGCAACATCAACTGATTTGCTTCAGGAATATAACTGTGTGGGAAAATTATGACATCTTCAGAAGGTTCAATTCCAGCTGCTATATAATCAATTACAAGTTCTTTGGTATTCTGTGAAATTTTATCAAATGCATCATGATCTGTTAAAACTTGATAGTCAGCAATCAAAATGCATGTTGGAACTCCTAACTTAGAAAGTTTAACACGATTCTGTAAAGAACCAAAATAGTGACCAATATGTAATTTACCTGTTGGTCTATCACCTGTTAGAACTCTATGTCTTTTTGGGTTCTTTAAAATATCTTCTTCTAGTTTTCGGCTTCTTTCAACCGCAACTTCATAAGTATCCATCTATATAAATCTCCTCTTATATTCATTTATAATTATTTTATGTTAAGAAATTTACTAACTTCTTTCAATAAAGAATTTGAAATTAATTAATAAATAATTTAACTTCTGATTATAATTCTCTCATACCTAGGTCTATAAGATTTTTCCTTTGTGACGATTACATTTGCATCATCATTTGGAATCTCAAAGATCATCCTATCTTTTGTCAAAATGGTACCTGGATAAATTTTTCTTGCCTGTTCTTTCAATGCTCTTAATTCAAAATCACTGTAACGAGGACTGTAATGCAGAAGTCCAAATGTCTTAACATTTGCATCTTTAGCAATTGTTGCAGCTTGAGTTACAGTCATGTGTTTTTTATCACGAGCTGTATCTTCAAGTCCTTCTTCAAACATTCCTTCACATAGCAATAGATCACTATCCTTAACTTTTTGAGCTATAGATGGTATGTACATAGTGTCAGTTATATAACTGAATGTTCTACCACGTCTTTCCTCTCCCATTACTTGAGAAGGTTTTATGATATCACCATTTTCATTTTCAACTTCGAACCCTTTTTGCAGACGACCAAATTTTGGCCCTTTAGCAACTCCAAGTTCTATTGCTTTTTCTGGATAAAATTCTCCAGGTCTATTTTTTTCTTTAAAGACATATCCAAAGCAAGGTTTTGTGTGATCCAGCTTCACAGCTTCAACAGTATACCCTTCTTCATCAATAATTATGCCTTCATTTACTTCTTTAAATATAATTTCATAATTGATATACATATCAAGGATCTTTCTTGAGCTATCAATATATTCACCAAGTTTCTTTGGTCCATATATATATAACGGTTCATCTCGATCAACTTGAGCAGATAGCATCAATATTCCAGGTAAACCTGTAACATGGTCAGCGTGCATATGTGAAATGAAAATACGATTTATTTTTTTCCATTTAAGGTTCAACTGTTTTAAGGAGACTTGAGTGCCTTCCCCACAATCGAAAAGGAATAATTCACCTTCTCGTCTAAGCATTGCGCTTGTTAAAAATCTTCCTGGAAGTGGCATCATGCCACTTGTTCCTAATACAAATACTTCAAAATTCATAAGTAACATTATAGGGCAAAAAGGACTGTATTATCAATAAAGAATAAGGATAAATCATCAATCCTGATTTAATAAATACATTGGTTCAATTTTATTTGCTCTTTTGAGTGATAAATAAACACTTAAAAAAGAAACAGTTAGGAGCGATAATGTTATTAAAAGTAATTTTCTGATTGGAATATTGATATCAAATGTAAGAAGATACCAACTGAGAGATGAGATACTTTGTTTTGCTAAAAATTGTAAAAAGACTGGAAATATGAAGGACATAGCTATTCCCAATATCATTCCGCATAAAATAGATAGCAAGGTGACAATTTCTATGGCAATGAAATATACCCATCTAATTTTCTTCGATGAAAGCCCCAAAAGTTTATTTATAGCTATATTTCTATGAGAGCTGCTGATCAAATCAGAAGCTACTGATGATATAAAAAAACCACTGAGCAGTGCTATTGCCAAGAATACAATCAAAAGAGTCTGTGTGCTTGTTAAAAGATTCGCATATAAATCTCGTTCCATACTGTACCAAGGAATGGCATTGATTCCATCGTTATTCATGATTGACGTAGCTGTTTGTACACTTATACCATCATTCAATATTATTTCTTTATGCTGTTCAAGATTGTTGTTGTATATTTTTGAAAGAAGTAATTTATCACAGAAGATCAAATACTGGTCCAATTCTTTATATCCACTGTCATATATTCCTTTTACAAAGCATAGCTTTGGAAAAAGACGACTTGCTCCATTGTCTGCAACAATTGCCATTTTATCTCCGAGTCCTATATTCAATTGCTCGGATAATATTTTAGATATATAAATATTGGAGAGAGTGCTCGTTTCATCAGTCATATTGAAATTTATTACTGATGCTCTTTCTTTTTTAAAATAAGAATCATCAACTCCTTTCAACATGACAACTTGAGATACTTCATCAGCTCCATATGCCAATGCACTTCCTTTGGATACATCATTTTCTTCTTCAATAAAATCATACGATGATACATCTTCAAGAACAGATGTTTCAATGTGGCCAGATCCCAAAAGAGCATAACGCTTCACAATTCCTTCACTCATGCTATCTACAAATATTTGAGACATCACAAGTAACATAACGACCAATGATATCAGAATAAATGATCCTTTAAGCTTTTTCTTATGTGAAGAGAATAATATTTTTGATAGTAACAATTTATTGAGATCATTCATCAATCTTCTTCCTCAATTGGTGCCGGACTTTCTATCTTACCAAAGGTTAGAATCATTTTTTTATCACACTTATCTGCAAAAGCATTGTTATGAGTTACCAGAATCAAAGTTGTATTTTCTTTTTTTACAAGAGATAGAAGCAAATCTTCAATAAATCCTGCATTTTTTTCATCCAAGGAGCCTGTTGGTTCATCAGCAAATATAATCTGGGGAGAATTTGCTAAAGACCTTGCAATTGCAATTCTCTGCTTCTCACCACCAGAAAGTTGATCAACTCTCTGTTTTGCTCTATCTCCAAGTCCTACAAGATTAAGAAGTTCTTCTGCCTTCTGATTTGCTTTTG
>JALNVT010000235.1 GCA_023231265.1 Sphaerochaetaceae bacterium | reverse complement strand
TTATCATAATCTGGATGAGATAATCGAGTGTAGGGATATTCATATATTTCATCAAATTGTTCTGGAGTCAATCTTTCAGGTTGTGGGTTCTGAAGAACATAACGGTTATCAGCTCTTTGAATGATGCATTCTGGTCGCATTGGATTTTCATGTAGCATCTGCATTTGGAACGACTTTGCATAATTCAACTTTCCAGATTCTGTTGGTGTGTTTGATTGTTTATCACGGTCAGCTGTTTCTTCAAATGTTGGAAGTTCAAAAATTGGATATTTTATTTGAGATAAAATTTCATCCTTTTTACTTTTATCAAAAGAAACCACTGTTCCTTTGATGTCGACCATAGTTTTGATAGATTCACCACTATTGAGTCTATCTGCAATTTCTACAGTTTGGTGTTCCCCCATACCGTAAACCAGTAGGTCAACTTTTGCATCCAATGTTATTGGTTTTCTGATTTTATTGTTCCAAAAATCATAATGAGCAAATCTTCTAAGAGAGCCTTCAAGGCCACCTAAAATAATTGGAACTTCTTTACCGTAAGCCTGTCTAGCTCTGTTTGAATATGTGGTTGCAGCTCTATCTGGTCTGAATCCTGCTTTTCCTGCAGGAGAATACTCATCATTAGATCTTAATTTATTGTTACTTGTATAGTGAGCTACCATTGAATCAATGTTTCCAGATCCAATCATACAGCATAGACGTGGTACACCCATTTTTAGGAAATCATCAACACAATCCCATCTAGGTTGAGCAATAATCCCAACTTTAAATCCTTTACTCTCTAGCATACGTCCAAGCATTGGTATTCCAAAACTTGGATGGTCTACATAAGCATCACCACTTATCATCACTATATCAAGTTCATCCCATCCCCGTTTTTGCATATCTTCACGGTTTACAGGCAAATATAAATCTCTATTATTTTCAGTATTCTTATCTATTTTCATATGGCCATAGTATATTATTAGTAATTCCTTGCACAATAGAAATTTAATAAAAATATAATCTTTTATGATAGTATTTATTTTTTAACACTATTCTGTTATTCTGCGCTTATGAAAATATCAATAATATCAGTAGCAATAGAACCAGACAATTTATCATTTCCTTTAGGAGCTCTTTGTGTAGAAACTGCTTTAAGAAGTGAGCAAAGATTAAAGGATAATGAATTCAATACTGTCCTTTTTACACTAGAAGATGCACCCAAAGATGCAGCAATGATCACCAAAGAATCAGCTGTTGATATAATAGGACTGTCTATCTATCTATGGAACAGAGATTGGTATGATGTTTATATTGAAGAATTAAGTAAGATAGCACCAGAAATTAAAATATTTGCAGGTGGTACTGAAATAAGCGCAAACTACAAGAGTTTTGATATAAGTAAATTTATCTTTATGACAGCTGGCGAGGGTGAGGCAACAACTCCTATTGCTCTAACTCAATATCTGAATGGGGAAGAAATAAAGGGTGCTGGTATAATGAGTGAAGCAAATCCTTCATTCTCTTATGCTTCTGTTCTTGATTTAAGAAGTTTGGACTCTCCTATCCTTACTGGTGTTTGTGACCCCTTTTTAGAAGAAGGTGGTTCAATGCTTTGGGAAATGACTCGAGGATGCCCTTTCCATTGTGGATTCTGTTTTGAATCAAAAGGTTTGAGAAGTGTTCGTGATTATCCATATGAAAGAATCAACAAAGAACTTGATTATATTGTAAATAAAGGTGTCACTGATATTTTCATTCTTGACCCCACTTTCAATATTGATAAAGCAAGAACCATGAAAATGCTGAAATTAATCAAGAGAAAAGCTCCACATATTCATTTCAGTTTTGAATTGAGAGCTGAACTTTTAGATAAAGATTTGGCTGATGGATTTGGTTCTATTTTTTGCTCTTTACAGATTGGTCTTCAGAGTATTCATCAAGATGTTTTACATACAGTTGGTAGAGATTTTAATCTTAAGCTGTTCAAAGAAAAGATCACTCTATTAGAAAAGAGAGGAATTGTTTATGGGCTTGATTTAATAATAGGTCTTCCAAATGATAATTTAGAAAAATTCAAAAAGAGTTTAGATTTTACAATAGGCTGCAAACCTTCTAATGTAGATATTTTTGCTCTCTCAATGTTACCTGGTACAAAGATTGCTGAAGATGCTGAGAAATGGGAATATACTTATGACCATAAATCTCCTTATGTTATTGTTGAAACTCCAACCTTCAGTAAAGAGGATGTAGCTAAGGCTTTAGAGATTAAAAATGGTTGTGATGAGTTCTATACAAAGGGTCAGGCTTCAATGTATACAGGTCTTATTTGTGATACATTAGGCATAAAGCCTTCTGTTTTGTTTAAGCATTTCAATGATTATTTGGTATTCTTACAAAGTAAGGGGCATGATATTGATGAACTTGATATCTTTGAATTGCAAGATACTTTCTTAAAACAACTAATGAAACAGTTCAATAAAGAAGAATACAATGATGCTTTATTCTCATATATTGAGATGCATCAGGGAATTACATATTTCTTTGAGGAAGGTACCAGTCCTGTATTGAGTCTATATTATAATCCAAATGAGCTAGCAATATTAGATAATCAAAAGATTGAGAGATTTGTTGCAAAACATGAACCTTTTACTCAACCTAAAGAATATGGCATCATTGAATATGGTGATGGAATAGATTTTATAGAATTGAAATAGCCAAAGAAAAGCCACTTGAAAGTATTTAATACATATCAAGTGGCTATTTTTATCAAACAATAATTATATTATTTCAATCTTTTTTCTAGGTTAGATCTGATGTCTTTGATAAATTCAGATGAGTTAACCTGACTCTTTTCATAACCTTCTTCTACCATTAAGTATAGGTCTTTAGTCATAACCCCTGAATTCAATGTGTCAAAACATGCGCCTTCTAGTTGTTGTCCAAAATCTTCAAGTTTCTTGTTACCGTCTAATTCTCCACGTTTTGTTAGAGCACCTGTCCATGCAAAAATTGTAGCAATTGGGTTTGTAGAAGTATCTTCACCTTTTAGATATTTATAATAGTGACGAGTAACAGTACCATGTGCAGCTTCATATTCATATTCTCCATTTGGAGATACCAATACACTTGTCATCATTGCTAGTGAACCAAATGCGGTTGATAACATATCAGACATAACATCACCATCGTAGTTTTTACAAGCCCAAATAAATCCACCTTCAGATCTGATAACTCTAGCAATAGCATCATCAATTAATGTATAGAAATAAGTAATCCCAGCTTGTTCAAATTTCTCTTTGAACTCTGCATCAAAAATATCTTGAAAAATCTTTTTAAATTCTCCATCATAACTTTTACTTATTGTATCTTTTGCTGAGAACCAAAGGTCTTTTTTAGCATCTAATGCAAAATTAAAACAACTTTTTGCGAAATTTTCAATTGAATCATCCTTATTGTACAATCCTTGAAGTACTCCAGGACATTCAAAATCATAAATTGTCTGTCTGAAAGAAGCTCCACTTTCACCGGTGAATAATAATTCAGCTTTTCCCTTTTCAGGAACTCTGTACTCAGTTGCTTTATAAATATCACCATATGCATGACGAGCAATTGTAATTGGTTTCTTCCATGTTTTTACAACAGGTTTGATTGAATCAATGCAAATAGGGGTTCTGAATACAGTACCATCTAAAATTGCTCTGATTGTGCCATTAGGACTTTTATATTTTTCTGACAAGTTGTATTCAGTCATTCTTTGATCATTTGGAGTGATTGTTGCACATTTAACACCTACTCCTAATTTCTTTATTGCTTCGGCTGCTTCAGTTGTAACAGCATCATGAGTTTTTTCACGATTTACCAAACCTAAATCATAATAGTCTGCTTTTAAATC
>JALNVT010000234.1 GCA_023231265.1 Sphaerochaetaceae bacterium | reverse complement strand
TGTTCCAAAAACTCTAGCTTATTCTCTTGCAGGTTTGATTACTTTCTATAAAGGAAGTGGTGTTGCAAACAGAGAGATGACTGGCTCAAGAAATGGTGAAGCTTATCCTATTAAAGATGATGAGAAAGTACTATCTTCTTTTGAAACTCTATACAAAGAAAACGACTGCACAACTGAAAGTGGCAGAGAAGCTATTGTAAGCAGTGTATTGCAGAGAGCTGACTGGTGGGGACTTGATTTAACAACTTTAGAAGGATTCAAAGATGCTGTACTTTCATCTTACAATTCAATTGCAGAAGAAGGTGTTGCAAGCAGTCTCAAGTCTTTCATTGCGGAGAACTAAATAATGAAAAAAGCAATAATAATTAGAGATGGCGACAATGTCGCTGTCTGCTTGAAACCTTTCTCTAAAGGTGAAGAGGTGGAGATTGATTCAAAGATCATAACAATGAAGGAAGATGTTCCTCAAGGTCATAAATTTGCAGTCTCTCCTATTCCAGAGGGAGAGAATATAATTAAATACGGCTATCCCATTGGAAAAGCTACATCTTCAATAGAAGTTGGATCTCATGTCCATATTCATAATGTAAAGACAAATCTTAACGAGAACAGTGATTATCATTGGGACAAAGATTTAGCAGACAGTATGAATGGTAAGTGGATTGAAGAGAACAGAAGCTCTTCTGTTCCAACATTTGAAGGATTCATCAGAGCTGATGGTCGAGCTGCTATTAGAAATGAAGTTTGGATTGTTCCAACTGTTGGTTGTGTAAATGAAATTTCAAAGAGACTGGAATACTGGGCAAACGATGAATTAAAAAGCGGTATCTTTAACGATAGCATTTTTTCATCAGTTGACGGTGTGAGAGCTTGGACTCATCCTTATGGATGCTCTCAGATGGGAGAAGATCATGCTTCAACAAGAAAGATTTTAGCTGATCTCGTCCGTCATCCTCACGCTGCAGGTGTTTTGGTAATTGGACTTGGTTGTGAGAACAATACAATTGAAAGATTCAAAGAAGAAATCGGTGATTTTGATTCAGATAGAGTTAAATTCATGGTATCTCAGGATTTTGACGATGAGGTCTCTGAGGGTAAGAACTTACTCAAACAGTTGATCAATTATTCTGCATCTTTCAAAAGAGAGAGTGTTCCTTTTTCAAAACTAGTTGTAGGAATGAAATGTGGTGGATCTGATGGATTATCGGGTATAACTGCAAATGCTTTGATTGGTAGAGTGAGTGATCGACTTGTATCTGAAGGAGCTTCAACAATTTTAACAGAGGTTCCTGAAATGTTTGGTGCAGAGCAGATTCTTCTCTCACGTTGTATTTCAAAGGATGTTTTCAACAGTGCTGTTGGTATCATCACTGGCTTCAAAGATTATTATGTGAAACATGATCAGGTTGTCTATGAAAATCCATCTCCAGGAAATAAGGCAGGAGGTATAACAACACTTGAAGATAAATCAATCGGTTGTGTACAGAAAGGTGGTAAAGCTCCTATATCTGCAGTTTTAAAATACGGTGATGAGATTCAATCAACAGGTCTTCAATTACTTGAGGGTCCAGGTAATGATATTGTATCCACAACTGTAATGGCTGCAGCTGGTGCAAATATAATATTGTTCAGCACTGGGCGCGGTACTCCTCTAGGAGCACCTGTGCCTACCGTTAAGATTGCAACAAATCATGAAATTGCTACAAAGAAAAGCAACTGGATAGACTTTGATTCTTCTTATGTTCTCAGTGACGGATTTGATAAAGTAACAGACGATTTAGTTAATTACATCAAAGAAGTAACCGAAGGTAAAAAAACAAAGAATGAAATTAATAACTACCGTGAAATTGCAATATTTAAAAATGGTGTCACTCTGTAATCATTCCATTATATTTTAGATATCTATAAGAAGCCTCCTATTGAACAACTGACAGATTGCTAAAATCTGCAATTGTTGAAAAAGGAGGCTTTATTTTTCTATTTAACATGATAAAAACATTAGCAAACCAATACTTTTATATTCATAAAAAAATAGAATTAATTACAATCTTCAAATGGTTTTAGGTATATCATTTCTCATTGAAATGTGGAACTTCTTCAAGAAATGATTCCTTTTTATAAAAGGCATCATCCTTACCTAAAGGTAATCTTACTGTTTCTCTTAAAGTCGCACTTTTATAAATTGAATATATAAGCTGCAATGTATCACGCCCATTTTCACCTGTAACCACAAGTTCATCTTTTCCCTGCAACGCATCTAGATAATTCTTGATTTCTGCACGAAATCCTTCATTTCCATCCAATCCCTCAGTCTCATCATACATCTTCTGGAACTTTCTCTCGCTTTCTTCATCTGGTTCTGAAAAACCATCTGAGCGGGATTTCTTGCAATGGACACTCCATGGAATGGATACTGTAGCCCTCTCACATTGAAATATTAATTCCTGTTTTGGATCCATGTTATTCAGAGATACATTGATCTGTGCCAAGGAATCTGGATACTCCAAAATAGACATTCCACAATCTTCAACCTCACTGTTGCCATGAGCAACATTTGCAAATACAGATGTCACTCTATCAGGAAGTCCAACGAACCAATTCAGCATATCAATCTGATGGACACAGTGATTTAAAGTACAGCCACCACCCTCTTTTTCCCAGGTTCCTCTCCACCACAAATCGTAGTACATAAGACCTCTAAACCACATTGAGTTTACTTGAGTCATGTAGAGCTTACCAAAGGCTCCAGATTCCATCATCTTTTTAACTTTCCAAATGCTATCTTTGAATCTATATTGAGAGACCATTCCTAATATTTTGCCACTCTTCTTTTGTGATGATATCATCATATCAGCTTCTTCAAGGCTTGATGCCATTGGTTTTTCAACCAGAACATTCTTTCCATGATCAAGGAAATCACATGCAATTTTACAGTGTGCACTTGGAGGTAAGCAAATAGATACAACATCAATATCATCCCTATCTAATAAGGTTCTGTAATCATCTGTAATAATTAAATCTTTGACATCAATATCATAAGCCTTTGCTAATTTCTCACACTTTTCTGTATGTAAATTACAGAGAGCAACAATATTGCATCTATCTCTTTCAGCTAAATATCCCTCTAAATGATTATATGATATATCGCCTGTTCCTATTATGGCAATTCCAAACTTTTTCATAGTTGTTTCCTCTTTTTAATTCAATTAACAATCGGCTTTGTACATTGAAGAAATGAACGATATACCACTGATTTATTTAGCAGTACAGCATCATCCTCAATATCGATTTTAATCTGTTCTAAATTATCTACCTTCATATTTTACGAGTAAATAACTTTATAGCTTGTAATAATCTGCAATTTAGATCACTACACCTCTTTGATAAATTAACATACCTAGAGAGCCAAATCTATTCAGAATTTACTAAGTACGATTTATTTATGGCAATTTCTGCTGATTATTGACAAATATTAAAGCAAATACAAAAAATCATCTTACCATATCTTGAAGCCCCAAAAGATAATATAGAAAATAGAATTTTCTATTTTTTATATGAAAGCTCCATATTGACCAACTTATAAAATTCGCAAAATCTTTATATGTTGATAAATAGAAGCTATTCGTTGAATAATTATTTACTGGTTCATACTTATGTGGTAGAACCTCCTAATTTAATAGGTAACTTTGTAGTATCCATGTTAGAACAGTTTTCAATTATGCCATCATATTCAATAACACTATCTGGAAGATCATCATTCCATCCTGTTAAATCTTGATCAAAGCTCTCATTAGAACTAAACATGTGTGTTGCCACTTCTAATGAATTCAATTTCCAACTTGATATATCTTGATTGAATGAGCTAGCTCCACTAAACATA
>JALNVT010000233.1 GCA_023231265.1 Sphaerochaetaceae bacterium | reverse complement strand
TTAGTGACTTTTCAGAAATTGAGGAATAAAACATGAAAATCGAATTGGACGAAAACAAAATCTATTATATCTGTCATCCATTGTTAAGTTATGGTGACGCTAAATACAATAGGCTTGATGAAGAACGTGTATCAAACAAGATTGTTAAGTATTATGAGTTAAAAAGCAGGGACGTTAAACTTTTAAGGCCTTTCACGTTATTACCAATTGGTTTAAATACACAACAATCAATGGATAAATGTTGTAAACTGTTAGATTGCTGTGATGGAATCATTTTGTGTAATAACTATGAACGGTCAACAGGGTGTAGACAAGAATATAATTACGCACTAGACCATGACCTTGATATTATCAGTTATTCAGAGTTGGGTTGTGAATGAGTGCAAAAACTAAAAAGTGTGTAGTTTGCGGTAAAGTAATCAGACTCAAAATGTCAAATTGGCGAATTAACAAAGACGGGCAGTATGAACATATTCACTGCCCGTCCAAGAAAATTAAGGAACAAGAAAAAGAGGGCTATCGTAAACTAACCAAAAAAATCAAGCGTTATATTATTGAACAACCTAAAGGATATCTTAAGGATAATGGTGGTTTGAATTGGATGCATGTTGAAAAAACAATAAGAAAGCTTAGAGATGATGGTTATAGTTATGCTGATCAACTCTATGCACTTGACAGAGTTGTTGAACAAGACAATGGATTCTTTGGATATGGACAGGTTGAAACGAAAATCGGGGTTACCATAGACAAGAGAGACAAGAAAAACAAGCAAATTGAACAATATAAGAAACAGAAACAGTTTATGAAAGATTACAAGCCAGATAACAATATTGTATATAAAAACAAGGAAAAATCAAAAGATACATTAAATATAGACTGGTAGAAAGGCGATTATGATTAAAGACAACATTATTATTACATTGTCAGGTGAAGCTGGTGCTGGAAAAGACACTGCCGCAGATTATATTGCAGACTATTTTTACACAAATGGATACAGGCCGTTCAGGCTTGCTTATGCAAATATTCTTAAACCGTTGTGTGAAATGAACTATACAAAAGAACAGATGAAAACAAAGAAGGGCAGACGTGACGCCTATCAAGAACTTGGAACAGATGTTATCAGGAAAATTGAACCAGATTTTTTTGTTAATGAAACATTTCATATAATTGATTTGTTTGCACAACGATACAACAAAGATGAAATAGATGATGTATTGAAAGATACGTTTGATGATGAAAAAAAGTTTAACCATGAAGTTGAAATGAATAAGTTAAAATACAATGTATTCATTATTTCAGACGCAAGGTTTGAAAATGAATTGAACCCGGGACTTTATAATGGATATTACCGCATTTACAATATTCTTATTAATTCTAGTCATAATAGACGTAATTTGACGCAAGAACAGAAGAACCATTCTTCTGAAAGCTATATTAGAGATATTAACCATGATAAGTTTTATGCGACAATTACAAATGACGGGACAAAATCAGACTTATCTGAAAATTGTAGTATATTGGTTGATCATATTATTGGCGGCCATAAAGAATATATGGAAACTTATGTAAAGAATATTGAGGATTATATTAATAAAACAATAAAAGAAAATTCAGACAAAATAGTCGGTGATTAAAATGATAGAAGCGATTACAAGTGAAGGTCTTGTTGTTGGTGCAGTTATTAATGATTCTAATCTATTACTTGAATTATCAGACTTAAAACTTGATTACTTTACAAGCAAATTAAATAAAATCATATATGCTTCAATTAAGCGCATATATGGCTCAGGAACGAATATTATTGACATTGCCGATATTTATGCACTTATCGAACCTAATGACGATGAAAAACGCATACTTGACAATAATGGTGGTCTTGAATATCTTGAGCAGTTAAGAATTATCGGTGAAGGTAAGTCAATTAAAGAAGTCAGGGTACATGCCAAAAACATTGTTGACGCCGCATTTAAAAATGAAGTTATTGATACTATGGATGGTTTGTCAGGATATGTCAATATGAACCGTGAATTGTCTCTTGAGGATATCAGTAACAAAATTGATGAAAGTTTACTTGAGGTTAAGGGTAAATATTCCAGTCAGCATAAAGTTAAGATGATTGGTGAAAAAACTGACGATATACTCAAGCAACTTGAAATTGATAATCAAGGTGATTATGTTGGATACCCAACTTCACTACCAACATTGAATAAATTCATTACTTACCGAAAATCAGAACTTGTTATATATAGTGCAAAAGCTAAAGTTGGGAAGTCACAATTAGTTGTAAATGAAACATACAACCTTGCAATTAAGCTTGGAATCCCGGTTATGATACTTGACACGGAATTACAAACCAAAACATTCTTTGTTAGGTTGATGGCACGAATAACAGGGTACTCGTTCAGATTTATTGAACAAGGACGATATAGAGACTATCCAAAAGCTTATGAAAAAGTCAAGAAAGCAAAGCAAATCATAGATAAATCACCAATCAGTCATACATATATTGTAGGTTGGAATCAAAATGAAATATTCAATGAAGTTAAGCGTATGAAAATACAAAATAAAGTTGGTGTTTTGTTCTATGACTATATTAAAGTTGAGGATATTAAGCAAGGTGTTCAGGAACACCAAGTGTTAGGTAATATAACAAACTGGTTAAAGAACAAGATAGCTGGTGAGCTTGACATTGCCGTTGTTGCACTTGCTCAGATGTCAGACTATTCAACTGAAGAGCGTGGAATTAAGATTGCTAATAGTGAAAAAATTAAGAACTATGCGTCAAGTGTTGTGTTTCTAATTGAAAAGACACAACAGCAATATGCAGATGATTTTAATGAGGAGGGCGGTAATGCTTACCTATATGTAAATTATAACAGAAATGGTGTGCAGATGTTATCTGATTGTCAGGATATTGGCATTAATATACTATTTGAAAAGAACAAGGCTTGCATTGAGGAAGCACCTTACCAGCATGAAGAAATTATAGACTTAATAAATCAGGAGGATGAAGAAATCACCGAGACAAGCGATGGTGATGTTATGTGTTAAGTGCTAGTTTTGTTAAGAGTATAGCAAACCAGAATTTAGAAGTGATACTTGATAAGTTAGGCCTTGAATATAAACTTGATGGCGGCTGGATAACATTGAGGTGTATGTTTCATGGTGGTGAAAAGTTTAACCTAAAGTTCCGTGGTGAGTCGTTTTATTGCTTTTCTGAATGTCGCAGACAATATGATATTTTTGAGATTGTATCCTTTCAACTCAATATTAACTTTAGAAAGTCAATTGAATGGGTTGCAGATGTACTTGAAATTGAACCAGACAAAGCACAAAAGACAGATGATAATGTAACGTCAAAAACAATATTAAGTAGCTTTGCTTCAATTAAGAAAAACAGGGACAACAAAAGGTTCATGCCACTTGATGAAAGCACACTTCAGACAATAAAACCAGCTTATCCTGAGTGGTTGAACTTACAAGGTTTCACTAAAGACACTTGTGATCATTTTGATATCTGTTTGGGTACTTACGGTGCGTTGCGTGATAGGGTTTGTTTCCCAATTGATTCACCTGACGGCACAATAATAAGTGTTTCAGGCCGTATGCCTTATTATGAGTCTCTAGGCGTTAGCAGATATCACATTGTAGGTCATTCAATGGTCAAAAATACACTATACAATATTAGCAGGATTAGTAAAGAACTATGGAACGAGGACACAATTATTGTTGTTGAAGGTTTTAAATCTGTTATGAGGTTATATCAGGAAGGATACAAAAATTCAGTTGCAACCATTGGTGCTAGTTTGTCAGAACAACAAAAAAACTTGTTACTTAAAACTGGTATTCCAATTACAGTAATTGCAGATAATGACAAGGTTGGAGAGTGCTTTGCACAAAGCATTTATAATAAGTGCAATCATTTTTCACACGTT
>JALNVT010000232.1 GCA_023231265.1 Sphaerochaetaceae bacterium | reverse complement strand
TTTATCCTATTCGACACGTTTGATAACCTCCTCAGCAAAACTCAAGTAAGCTTTAGCTCCAGAACAATTTGCATCATATGCAAAGATTGGTAGTCCATGAGAAGGTGCTTCTGATAGCCTTACATTCCTAGGTATAATTGTTTTAAAAACCTTATCAGGAAAGTATTTAGTTACATCTTCAACTACCTCATAAGCGAGCTTATTTCTCTTGCTATACATAGTAAAAAGAATACCTAGAATATCTAAATTGGTATTTAAAGACTTTCTAACACTTGCTATTGTTCTCATCAATAAATTCAAACCTTCCATAGCTAGATACTCACATTGCAATGGAATCACAACATGATCAGCCCAAACTAGAGAATTGACGGTAAGAATACCCAATGATGGAGGACAGTCTCCCAAAATGTAATCAAACATAGAATCAAGGGGGGCAAGTGCTTCTTTAACGAAGAAATTTCTGTTATCTTCATCAACCAATTCAACATTCAACCCAGCAAGATCAATATTACCAGAAATAACGTGCAAATTAGTAATACTGGTTGATTGACAAGCATCAACTGCGCTAACTTGTTTTGTTACGACCTCATAAACTCCAGGAACACTGTTATCAGCCGAAACTGAACTTGTTAAGTTTCCTTGAGAATCAAAATCTATCAATAATACATTCTTACCCAACTTAGCTAGAGCTGCGCCTAAGCTAACTACACTAGTAGTTTTACCAACTCCACCCTTTTGATTTAAAAAAATTAATTTATTTGCACTCATATAAATTAATATAAGGCATAAAAGAATTTATGTCAGTAAGAATTTTATAAAGTAGCGTTCAAAAAACGTCAAAATCGACAATTGTAACTTTATATAAATTTTCTATTAAAACGATAGGGATTATATAGACGTTTGAGGACTAATTAGCTATATTATTGTATATACATATGGTAAAGAGGATTTATCATAGATACCGCAAGAATTAATACATTAATTATAGGAGCACACTTCAATGGAAGAATCAGTAATCAAAGCATTAGATGAAATCAGACCATCACTACAAGCAGATGGTGGCGACTTAGAATATATAAAAATGGACGGCAAACAAGTTTTTGTTAGACTTGTTGGTTCATGTGCAGGTTGCCCAATGTCTCAAATGACTCTTAAAGGTGGCGTTGAACGTTATCTAAGAGACAAAGTAGATGCAGAAATCGAAGTATTGAGCGTTTAATTATTAAAACTCAAATTTTCCATAAAAAACAGAAGATTTATTAAAATAAAAGTATACAAATCATGAATACTGTTTTATTATTAATATTGTCTTCTGTTATTTACTAACTCATTTTATTTCTGATTTTATAATCAGAAATATGGTGAGTTTTTTTATCCCCTAATAGAATCATCAGATTCGTCAGCATGATATTCTCCGTTCCAAACAGAAAGAAAGCTGATATCATAAAATTTCAAAAAATATTCTGTGCTGAATGAGAGATCTGTAAATATTTAAAAAATTCTTCTTGGACCTTCAATGGCAGCTCATCCAATATATACAAACAAGAAGAGATCTCAAGTATAAAGTAATCGTAATAACTCATGAAACATGTTTCACGTGAAACATTGTACTCTACATAAAAAGATCTAATTGAACTCTCAGATTGATTATATAGACTTTTTGAGGTGTTTTTTTTCATTTATCCGTCAGGTCTCCAAATATTCACAACAAATACCCCTACCCTACCCTCCTAAGAGTCCAAATTGGACTCATATAGCCATATTCCAGCAGCAAATTCCATATATGACAATAAATAGATAAATTTATCAAAGCTTTTAAAATTGAATATTCCCCTATAAATAACCATCAAAGAGTTAATAATCACCAAATAGAGCACTTGATTTAAAAAAATACCCCCTTTTTTTATGGTAACGATAAAATATGAATTTTTAACCTCTATACAAATTAGATAATTATATACTATGTAAAGAATTAAAATATATATTAAACCTAATGTTACTATATATAGTTACAGATAGGGTTAAATACCCAAAATCAAAATAATGACTATAGGTACAAAAAAACCACCCTAAGTATATAAAGGGTGGTCTTTTTTGGTAACTTGGTTACCTATTAAATTATCTCGCTTTTTTGCTCAATTTTTGAAGTTATTCATTATTTGAGCTATTTTCTTGCTCTGTAATGATTTGCTCTTTTTCTTCACCGTTTTCAGAATCTTCAAATTCATCATCAGAATCTTCTTCTACAGCAGTTTGAGCTATTGCAACGATACTATCTTTGTCACTTTTTAAGGTAACAACCTTAACACCAGCAGCGTTTCTGCCCTGAATTGAGATATCTTTTACATGAACTCTGACAGTCAATCCCTGCAGTGTTACACATACGATATCGTTCTCTTCATTAACAGCTAAAGCACTGATAATTACACCGGTCTTACCATCTACACGGAAGATTTTCTGACCTAGAGTACCTCTGTTGTGTTCCATAAACTGATCAAAATTAACCTGTTTTCCTTGACCATGAGCTGTAACCATGAGAACTCTCTTGTTCTCATCAACCTTCAATAGGCCAGCTAGTTCATCGTCACCTCTGAGCTTAATTCCTCTCACACCACGAGTTGCACGTCCCATAGAACGAATCTGTTCAACAGCAACTTTCAAACCAAGACCATTTTTAGTGATCAACATGACCTGATCTTCTTCACCAACGAATTCGCAGTGGAGTAGTTCATCATCTTCATCAAGTATTATAGCTTTGATACCTCTCTGTCTTGCATTCTGGAACAAACTCAAGCTACAACGTTTGACGACACCCTTACGAGTTGCCATCATTAGAGATACAGTCTCATCAAATTCTGTGAAATTGATGATACCTGTGATCTTTTCATCGTTTGAAAGCTGAATTAAGTTCTTTATGCTTGTACCTTTTGCATATTTAGAAGCTTCAGGAATATCAAATACCTTGGTGTAGTATGCCTTACCATAACTGGTTACGAACATTACATATTCATGGGTAGATGAGATAAACATATGCTCTACAAAATCATTATCCTGTAGTTTGGCTGTCTTTGAGCCTTTTCCAGCTCTTCCTTGTGCTTTGTACTCTTCAAGAGGAATACGTTTTGCAAATCCCTTATTACTGATTAAAACAACAACCTGTTCTTCCTTAATGAAATCACCGATGTTCTTATCATCAAGTTCTTGAGGAATGATTTCTGTCAAACGTCTATCTTTAGCAGATATACGTGCACACATCTCTTTATTCTCTCTGGATACTACCTGTAGAATTTTATCTTCATGTGCCAACAGATCTTCAAAGTAAGCAATCTTCTGTTCAAGATCTGCTAATTCGTCTAAGATTCTTCCAGCTTCAAGATGTGATAACTTACCAAGTTTCATATCTATGATTGCATTAGCTTGAATTTCATCCAAACCAAATGCTTCCTGTAAGTTTCTAGAAGCCATTGCATTGTTATCACTAGCTTTAATAATAGCGATAACTTCATCAATGTGATCAAGACCAATTTTCAAACCTTCTAAGATATGAGCTCTCTCTTGAGCTTTTTTCAAATCAAATCTAGTTCTTCTTGTAATTACATCTTCTCTGTGCTTGATGTAGTAAACAAGCATCTGTTTTAAATTCAACAGCTGTGGTTTACCATTAACAAGAGCCAAGTTGTTTACATTGAAGTTTGATTGAAGAGCAGTTCTAGAGAACAATAAGTTCAATACAACTAAAGCTTCAGCACCTTGCTTCAATTCAACTACAAGTCTGATACCATTTCTATCTGATTCATCTTTAACAGCAGCTATGTTAGGAATTGCATTATCTTTTCTCAAAGTATCAATTTTCTTAACAAGTTCCTGTTTGTTTACCTGATATGGTAATTCTGTAAATACAATCTGGTCTCTACCATGTTCATGTACTTCAATTTCATAT
>JALNVT010000231.1 GCA_023231265.1 Sphaerochaetaceae bacterium | reverse complement strand
TTCATCAAGAGTTATCCTCCAAAGGTTCTCTTTATGCTTATAGAAGGCAAATAGATTTGAACGGTGATATTTTCTCTTTATCAAAGAACAATCAATGGATAGTTTTTGATATAAATTCTCTTGCTTTTGTCTCCAATAATATGTTTTTAGAAGAAAATAACATGGATCCTCCAACTAGTTGGTTGGATATTCTACGCGAAGAATATAAGGGAGAGATTGTTTTATCAAATCCTCTTGTAGATGGTCTTTTTGGAAGGTTGTACAATCTTGAACTTCTTTATGGAGAGCAAGGGGGCATAAAATTTCAAAAAGCACTTGATAAGAATGTTAGAGAATATCTTCCAAGTAGGTATGATATCATCAAAAAGGTTTCTGATGGTGATATCGGGTTTACAATAACAGATAGTGAGACTGCATTGGCATATGCAATACAAGGATATCCAATAACTATTTCTTTCCCTTATGAGGGTATTATCTTTGGAGAGACCTGTTGCTCTATATTAAAGAATTCTGATAACAAATTGAATGCAAGGACTTTTATAAATTGGTTACTGAGTGATAATTATAGAAAGTCTTTACATGATAATAGTATTCCTTATATTGATCCTAAGAATGTAGAGACTTATTCTGATGAATATGTTGATTATTCAAATGTCAAATTTCTTAAATCAGACTTCTTATACAAAGCTGGTGCCGGTGATGAAATGATCTCAAATTTTGCTGAGTTTATCCTCTCAGAAAGAGATAAATGATTCATCAATATAATTTATATAAATGAAATTCTAATTATATTTTATTGTAAATCGTCATACGAGTTATTTGCAGAAAAATCTTCTTCGAATTGAGATATTAAAAAATGGAGATTCTATTAAAAAAACCTCCATTTTGTCATATTATTTATTCATCAATTTCTTTGGTTAAGAGAAAATCAAATCTTTCTTTGAAGTTGTAGGTTATTATAAGAGCTACTATAAGTTTGATTGTATCTCCAATTAAAAATGGATACATCCCTGCAGCTAATGCTTGTGTCCAACTCATATCAAGAGATGATTTGAGCCATGGTACTCCTATTGCATAGATTACAATGGTGGCAATAATTCCGCCTATAAGACAGAATATTATGTGTTTTTTCCTGTTATCTGCTGCTTTCACTCTGTCTGAGAAGATTCCTGCAACAACAACAGCAAAAAGCATACCAATTAAAAAACCACCTGTTGGTCCAATCAAAGCAGCAATTCCACCACCTGATGTGAAGACTGGTAGACCTATGATTCCTAGCAGTAGATAGATCACTATAGAAAACATTCCAATTTGCAATCCGCCAATTAGTGCAGCTAGGATTACAAAGAAAGTCTGTAGAGAAATTGGTACTGGAGGTAGTGGAACTTTGATAAATGTTCCAACAATTATTAATCCTGTAAATAGTGCTATGAGCAAAGTTTTTCGTGTATTCATGAGTAGTGGTATACCATATAAATTATCAATTGTAAACTATTATTTATAAATTAAGTTGACAATCTAAATCAGTATTGAATTTTACTGAGTTTATTAATATTCTGTTTTAATGAACACTAAAGACAAAATATTGAAATATTTAGAATCTCCTGACAGTGAGTATGTTTCAGGTCAGATGCTAGCTGAGAATTTGGGGTTGTCACGAACCGCTGTTTGGAAGGCTATAGCAGATTTAAGAAAAAGTGGGGCTGTTATTGAGGCTGTCACAAACAGGGGTTATCATTTGGTGAGAACCACTCCTAAGATGTCTCAAAAAAGTTTGAGTGAGGCCCTTCCTGAACTGGATGTTTATTATTTCGATGAAATTGATTCAACCAATAATTACTGCAAGATGCTGGCTTCAAAGGGTGAGAGAAAGAATGCATTGGTGGTGTCTTCAAAGCAACTTAAAGGTAGAGGTCGACTTGGCAGAATTTTTGAGAGTCCTGATGGTGGTATCTATCTGAGTTTCCTTTTGAATACCAATAAAAAAGTAGAAGATAATATGCTTGTTACAAGTGCTGCATCTGTAGCTATATGTAGAGCAATAAAGAAGGTATGTGATATTGATACTCAAATAAAATGGGTCAATGATATTTATTATAATTCCAAAAAACTATGTGGTATATTGTCAGAAGGTGTCATTGATATGGAGGCTGGTGTTATAGGTGCCATCATAGTTGGAATTGGAATAAATTTTTCCACTCCAATTTCTATGTTCCCTGTTGAATTGCATGATACTCTCACAAGTCTATATGAAGGAGAGAATGATGTTCCTCAGAGTATAACTCAGACCATGATTGTAGAATCAGTTGTTAAAGAACTTTTAAATATATGGGATAATATAGAAAATGATAAAAGCTTTTTAGATGAATACCGTAAGAGATCTTGTGTGATTGGTAGATATGTAAATTTATTTAGAAATAATGAAAAGCAATCAGGTCTTGTTCTTGGTATTGATGATAGTGCTCATTTGCTTGTTAAGGAAGATGAAACAGGAAAAATTATAGAGCTTGGAACAGGTGAAGTGACTCTTCGATTAAATAATGATAAAAATAATTAGCAAAAAGAGTTATGAATGTTTTAAAAACTTTAGATATTTGGTAATATGGGCAAATCTTAAAAAGATTTACATACAACAATTAAGTAATTAACTTAGAGGAAATATTATGTTACAGAAGATTAGAAATGAATGGAAAACAATCGTTCAGAATCAAATTGATGAAATGGCAAAAGGAATTTTAGGTGAAGGTGTAGATGTTCCAGAGCTTACAATTCAAGTTCCACCAAAACCAGAATTAGGAGATATTGCATTTCCATTATTTTCATACGCAAAAGTTTTGCGAATGGCACCAAATAAAATTGCAGCTGCATTGAAGGATAATATTGAATCTTTAAGTGATAAACCTGAAGGTGATTTGATTCTTGCAGGTCCTTATTTGAATGTAAAAATTGATGTAATAGCTCTTGCTGATGTTCTTTACAAAAACATCAAAGAAAATGGCAGTGAATTTGGTAAGAACAAACAATATGATGGTAAAAAGATCATGATTGAATTCAGTTGTCCAAATACAAACAAACCTCTCCATCTTGGACATATGAGAAATGATAGTCTTGGAATGAGTGTCAGTTCAATTTTGATGGCTAATGGTGCTGATGTTCAAAGAGTAAATTTAATTAATAACCGTGGTGTTCATATCTGTAAAAGTATGCTTGCTTATCAAAAGTTTGGTAATGGTGAGACTCCTGAATCAACTGGGATGAAGGGCGACCACCTTGTAGGTAAGTACTATGTTAAGTTTGCACAGTGGGAAAAGGAAGATGATACTGCTGTAGATCAAGCAAAGGCTATGCTTGTTAAATGGGAACAAGGTGATGAAGAGGTTCTAAAACTTTGGAATACCATGAATGGTTGGACTTTAGATGGTCTTGCTGAATCTTATAAGAAAACTGGTGTAAGTTTTGATAAATATTATTATGAAAGTGAAACTTATAAATTAGGTAAAGATAAAGTTCTTAAAGGTCTTGAAGAAGGTGTTTTCTACAAAGAAGAAGACGGTTCTGTTTGGATTGACTTGGAAGATATAAATTTGGATAAGAAAGTAGTTCTTAGAAAAGATGGTACTTCTTTATACATGACTCAAGATATCGGAACAGCTATCTCTCGTCATGACGATTATCCTTTTGATTCTTTAATTTATGTTGTTGCAAGTGAGCAGCAGTATCATTTTAAAGTTCTATTCCACATCTTAAAGAGCTTGGGATATACTTGGGCTAAAGAATTGTATCATCTATCTTATGGTATGGTAAATCTCCCTGATGGTAAGATGAAGAGCCGTGAGGGTACAGTTGTTGATGCTGATGAATTATTCGATTCTCTTGCAAGCATTGCAAAGAAAGAGATTCAAGATAAAGAGAGAGAAAATCAGGTTGATGGTCTTGATAA
>JALNVT010000230.1 GCA_023231265.1 Sphaerochaetaceae bacterium | reverse complement strand
GACATCTTTTGCTCGGTTGTACCATTAGCAAAAGCGTAGGATGTGATCATGACCACAGTTAACAGTAAAACAATAATTTTTTTTGTCTTCATATTTTTCCTCCTTATGAATAATCAAAAAATACTTAACAATTAGAGTATAGTGAGGTATTGTAACGTTGTCAAATTATTTATTACTGAAATTTTGTAACGTAACTTTATTTATATTTAGATGTATAAATTACAAATATTTAGATAAAAATGCGTAATAATTTCTTTGAAAATTGAATATAAATCAATACTGTGTAATAATTTAGTTAAAACAGTTGTGATCTTGAGTTACTTTTTTTATTTGATGTGATTTTATTTCATTGAATTATAAGAGCGTTATAAGTTAAATTGTTGAGTATGTAATCTAGAAAATACATCATGTATTGAAATTTTATACTTCAATTATGATAAGTATAAATTACAATACCATACTTGAATGACGTTTTTTGATGCTATGAAGCATCAACTTTTGAAGTATTGCTTGTTTTGTATCAGATATCTATATGCTATGTTTGCATGCGCTGTTAATAAAAAAAGTAACGTTACAAAAGCGAATTAATGTGATATATTCTTATAAGTAGGGGGCATTCTATGGAAAAAAGAACAACAATAGA
This sequence comes from Sphaerochaetaceae bacterium, assembly GCA_023231265.1. GTDB lineage: Bacteria > Spirochaetota > Spirochaetia > Sphaerochaetales > Sphaerochaetaceae > Pleomorphochaeta. The sequence goes on along the minus strand of JALNVT010000230.1, from coordinate 3,319 downwards.
ACAGATAGCAAAAAAAGTTGGTACAAGCAAGATAACAGTATCTCGTGCTCTAAAGGGCCAAGAGGGAGTTGGAACTGACCTCCGTAATCATATCATTCAAGTTGCAACTGAACTTGGTTATGAGAAAAAAAGACTGCATCCTACAGGACAGAGACAGATAGCTTTCTTGGTACCAAAACGTTTCTTTCTACTGACAGATTCTTTTTATCATGTGATCTACTACTACATAAATACTCTATGCAATGAAAGTGATTCCAAACTAGCTCTCTATATTCTAGAGAAGAAAGATGAGGAAAATGGAACTCTCCCAATTGATATTGATAATTATGATGGAATAATCATTGGTGGCGAAGTCTGTCCTAAGGTAATAAACAATATAAAGATTAAATCAATTCCTTATGTAGTTATAGATGATGACTCTCTTGATGAGACCTCTGATTGTATCTTTATGGATAATTACAAAATAGGCATAAAACTTACAGATTATCTTGTAAAACGTGGATATAAAAAAATAGGCTTTGTTGGATCTCATGCTCAGACATCAAATATTACAGACAGATATCTTGGATATAAAAAAATACAGTATTATTACAATCTTCCAATGGATGATAGTTGGATCATTGATAACTACAACAGTAAAACTGCCAACTACGTTATGGAAATAACTCTACCAAACGACTTACCTGAAGCATTCATCTGTCAATGTGATAGAGCTGCTTATTATTTTATGGAGAGTTTGAAGAGCCAAGGAATTGATGTTCCAAAGCAAGTAGCTCTGGTAAGTATTGATAATACTGAATTGGCTAGCTCTACAGAACCTAAGTTGACCAGCGTAAATATTGATAAAAGTTTGTTTGCATCAGAAGCTCTGCGTCTTCTAAATGAAAGAATAGATGGAAGAGTGGAGATGAAGAGAGTCTGTCTTGATTCAAAATTGGTAGAACGAGATTCAGCTCCAATCAAGAAGTAATTAAGTTTTATTTGTCTGATCTGATGATATATTGAAGCAATAAACTTTCTCTTTATCAGTATCCCTCACTTATTATGATAGATTTTTGTATTTTATATAGATATCTTGGAAATCTCTGATTGTAGATGGGGCTTCAATACCATGGGAGCAATTTATCATTGCAGTGGAATTGTTATAGCAATATAACATTTTATTGAAGGAAGATTTATAAAATTATATAAACTTTTTAATTTTGAGAGCGATGATGAGGGACAGTTCCTTCAGTTTTCTTGTGATTTGCAATAATTTGAATTTTAGTTACCACTGTTAGCATGGCTTTTATTGCCATTTATCTCAATGTTTTTACGCAAAAAAGGTAAAATTTTAATATTACTTACTATTTGTTATCCTTAATTAACATTTAAATATAACTATTTAATGATTATTTTTTCCAACCATATTGTCCTGAATGATTCATGTTTCTACACTATTCATATAATGAAAGAAAGTACAAAACAACGTTTAAAAAAGATTTTTTCTTTTATGGGGCCCGGTTTCTTAATAACCGTTGGATTCATTGACCCAGGTAACTGGGCAACAAATATAGAGGGGGGATCCAGTTTCGGGTATTCTCTTTTATGGGTTGTAACTCTTAGTACAATAATGCTCATGGTAATACAACATGTAGCGGCTAAGATGGGAATTGCTACAGGTAAATCTCTTGCAGTAAATATAAGAGAGCATCTGCCGAAACCGCTTTCTCTTATGGTTGGTATCACAGTTGTTCTTGCCTGTGTTGCTACTGATGTAGCAGAGTTGCTTGGTGGAGCTATCGGTTTCAACCTGTTATTTAAAATGCCTCTATGGCTAGGTGCAGTTGTCACCATAATTCTTGAAATATTTTTAATAATAGGACAGAGATACCACAAACTTGAGAAGACCATAATAGGTTTTCTTGGAATAATAGCACTGTGTTATGTAGCAGAACTTGTAATTGTCAAACCCGATTGGGGACAGGCCTTACCTGCATTGGTGATTCCTTCTTTAAACAAAGATAGCATATATATATCATTGGGTATCATTGGAGCTGTGGTCATGCCACACAATATCTTCTTGCATTCAAATGTAATTCACTCAAGAAACTGGGGAATAACAGATAAAGAGAAGATTGATCTACTCAAATTTGAAAGAATTGATACAACAACTTCTTTGACTTTAGGATTGATTGTAAATGCTGCCATGATTATTGTAGCTGCTAAAGTTTTCCATTCAAATGGATTGGTTGTAACCAGCATCACAGATGCTGCTCAAACATTGGTTCCATTGGCTGGAAAAGCAGCAGGACTTCTATTTGCAATTGCTTTGGTATTTGCAGGAGTTGGTTCATCCGTAACATCATCAATGGCAGAAGTCAACGTAATAACAGGATTCCTTGGAAAACCAGAAGATCCCAAAACTTTGCTCTATCGAGTGGCAACATTCATCACAGCAATACCATCATTGGTGATCATCTTGATGAACATGGACACATACAAGATATTGATATTCAGTCAGGTTATTTTGAGCATACAGCTACCATTTACCTTGATACCTTTGCTTTATCTTGCTAGAAAGAAATCGGTGATGGGAGTATTCAGGAGCAGCAATTCTGAATTTATAGCTCTTATTGTTATTTCCACTATTATAATTGGATTGAATTCCTTTTTACTATTTGCCTAATGGAGGTATTTTATGACCGCATTTGAAAACATCTTACTGTTAATTGATTGTTCTCCCGCAGATCAAGAAGTTATAAAAGTAATAAAGAAAATGATGTATGAATCTGATTCCAAGTTGACTCTTGTACATGTAATTCACTCTCATACATTAGATCAGCAGAGAGACCTGAGAGAGAAGGCCACTGCAAGCATGGAAGGCTACAAGAAAGATTTTATAGATTCTGGAATTACAAATACTGAAATCCTATTTCTTAGTGGTGAACCTGAAGAGCAGTTGGTGAAGCTCATCAAAGAAGGATCTTACGATTTGGTAGCTATGGGAACACATGGACACAAAGGACTTCAGGATTTAATTTATGGCAGTGTCTCAACCACGTTGAAACATCATGTAGATACTCCTCTGTTGATGGTCAAAGGAAGTCTGCAGGTCTGATGATTGATATCTTAAATTAAATTGAGATATAGACATATTATAAAAGCACCTTTTTCTATTATGTGGTAATTCATAATAAGAGGGAAAGATGTTTTGAATTTTCTTGATTACAATTCTCAAATCAATAACGACTGAAATTCTATTTTCGGATTGCTGACATAGTTGCTCTTTTATTGTTTGATTGATTTTCCCATAAACAGTCTATAGTCGGAGTTTAAG
>JALNVT010000229.1 GCA_023231265.1 Sphaerochaetaceae bacterium | reverse complement strand
CTCTCTTATGTTTATGTGTGATAACTACAACACAAAGGGGTTGCCCTTTTTTTACAATCTTCTAGAAAATATTATTTAGTCAATGTTAATTTAAAATCACACAAGAAAAGTGATTGAACCATTTTTTTCATATTTATTTTATCATTTAGTACATCTTTAAAAAATATAGATTTGTCCCGATAATTTAAGTTAATATCTTTTAAATGCTGAACTCCAACTAAATGATAAAATTGATTAATATTAAAAGATAAGTCGATATTATGTCTTTTACCTTTTTTAGCAACAATTATTTCATATTTTTTATTACATAACTCATTATAACTTAATGCTGCATTTTTAAGTTTCACACAATACTCTCTGAAAAAAATATGCCTTCCTAAATCGGAAGGCAGTAAGAATTACGTTTTCTTTCGGTTTATAACCTATCCAAGACACGGTCTATCTCAACGTAAACCTGAGAAAGGCTAGATAATTAACATCCTTGGCAATACTAATTATTTCAATGGCCGTCAATATTTATTTGAAAATACCGAGTAACTAGCTAGTAGCTACATTTGAGTTGTACGTAACATTAATACTAATGTCAATAGAATTTTTTTTAATATAAGTAATCACTTATAATTTCTACTTTTGCAAATGCAAATTTCAAGAACTTGTATTTATCAAAAGGTATGTAAACTTAAATATTTGTGATATTTATAAGAAAGAAGTATGTGAGAGAAAAGCCTCAATATTTTTGCTATGGCTGTCAATTAAGATCAAGATGTCAATTAGAGAAATGTTTTTATTATAGTGGTTATGCCAGAAACAGTATGAAGAAGTACTCTCCTCTAACAGAAATAGTCTTGCTACAAGTTAATCAGAACAACAATACTTAAACGACTTGGTCTGTCCACTCTTAAAAAAATGGCAATCCTTACACCATATTTATGCAAACAATAAAGATAGAATACCTTTTGACGAAACAACTCTCTATAACTACATTCATCAAGGAGCCTTAGATATTACCAATTTGAAGATGCCAGGGCTAGTTAGATATAAAAAAGGAGAGCCAGAGATTTTTAGTCTCTGACTCAGATTAGAGAATAACCTATATATTATTCGCCTAATTACCAACCGAGGTTGTTTCAAAAGGCATTAAATAATATGTATCGTCGTCTGGATTTTCGATGAATGCTGGAACGGAGAATACAATCATTTCCTTATCAAAAGGAATCTTGATCTTTCTCTCCAATTCTATTTCATTCCATTGAGCATCAGTGTATGTAACTTTGATTTTGTGACTCTGTCCTGTAACAACAGCCACATCTCTATCACGTTTCACAAGTTCTACTGAATCTTGCTTATCAACCTTTACCTCAACCATATCCAATGCTTTATATTCTTGACCTTGAACTGTTACAGTCTTATCGTCAAGCAATATGGAGTGCTGTCTGCCAATTCTAAGCATTGCAAAAGCAAGGAGAAGAATGACAACCAAGGCACTGATTCTTACAATTGTACGTCTAGTCATTGTTGTAACCCTCCTGCTCTGTTTCAAGCAATTGAGCTGAATCATTTGCCTCTCTCTTCTTTCTCATTTCATAGAGAACAAGAGATAGAGTGATTACACCATATGATACGAATACTCTGAAGTACTCACCAAGCTGTGCCTGTCCAATGAGGTTCTTACCTGCCATAGGAGATACTATGAACATCAAGTGGAACAATATTACACCTAAGAATACATTTGGAATTGATGCCTTGTTTACACTTGCACCACCAACCAATATAGCAGCAATACTGAACATACCAATCTGTGTGTGTGAGTTATAGGTATTTAGAGTACCCATGTTCTGTAAATAAAGAACCATACCAAAACCAGCAAGTACTGTAGATAAAACAATTGATACAACTCTTGTGTTCTCAACTTTTATACCAGCAGCAGATGATACTTCAAGATCTTGTCCAACAGCTCTCATGTCCTGTCCAAGTTTTGTTTTTCTGAACCAAACTATGAATACACATGCAACTGCAATAACAAGGAATGTTGCAACAGGAACACTGACTCCAGAAATTCTAACTTTGATTAAGTCATCAAGACTACGTCTGATTCCAATTAGATTTACTGTATTTCTTATTCCGTATCCTCTAGGAAGAACAAGAGCTTTGTTCTTGATTGGAATAATAGGTCCCATAGCGTATAGAACAAACAGTTGATAGACACCATTCATGAAGAAACCAATGATGTAAGATGTTACCATCTCACGACCTTTAGCTTTATTCAGAATTCTACCACATATGGTTCCAAGTATTATTGAAAAAGGAACAGATAGTATGCATGCCAATACCATTGCAGGTATTCCAACAACACTCCAGTCTGTTACAAAAATCAAAGCAATCTCACCAGCCATAGCACCAAGTGTCATACCGAAGTTAAGACCCATACCAGCCATGATAGGGATGAGCAAACTCAATATCAAGAATGAGTTACGAGATATTCTGACGATTATCTCACCGATCAAATAGTTTGCACTGTATCCACTTAGAGGAATACCAAATGCACAGATTATTACAAACATCACTGTAACAAGATTGTTTCTAAATAATTTTATAAAAGTTTCTTTAGTTATTTTCATTATCTTGTTGCCTCCGTCTTACGAGTCAATGCGTATAGAATCATACCATTTGAAACGATAATTCTAATTACCTCACTCATATCAGTCTGGATTGCAGAGTTCATAACAGATGGTGTCATTGTCAATATTCCTTGGAAAAGGAATGTTCCAATAATTACATTGGGTATGGAAGCTTTGTTGACACTTGCTCCACCAATCAAGATAGCAGAAACAGCTGGAAGAGCCATGAAGAATGGTCCCATGTAAAGCTGAATGAATCCAAAACTCTGTTGATAAACAAGAATACCAATAGCACCAAGCCATGTAGACATCATTACAGATAGAATACGAATCTTATCAATATTGATACCACTTGCTTTAGCAAATATTGGGTTTGAACCAACAGCAGTCATAGCAGTACCTTTCTTTGTATGAAGGAATGCCCATACCAAGAAAGCTAGCAGTGCAAAGAATAAAATCATTCCGGTAGGAAATGTAAAGTGATCTCCAATTGGAATTGCTAAAAAGTCATTTAAAATATGTAAGTAGTAGCCTTCTGTTGAGATTGTTGTTCTCAGACCCTTACCTTCAAATCCCCAAACCATTGTAGGATTGGAATAAGGCAAGAGTAGCCACATCATACACATGAATGCAACAGATGAAAAACCAACATAAGTTGCAATCATCATCTCTCCACCTTTAACTTTGTTCAAAAGTTTGCCATATCCCCATCCAAAGAGAAGAGCAAAAGGTGTTGCAAATACAATTGCCATAGCAAAACTTGAAGCACCAACAAATTCAAACTGAAGTGACAATGTTGCACCAAGTAGACCTGCGATGATTCCTAAAGGCAATCCAAAATTCAAACCACAGCCACTATGAATCATAGGAACCATAGCCAATACCAATATACAGTTCATTCCAAATCTATTTATTGTATCGGACAGAGATGTACTGACACTTACACCTACAAAAGGAGCTACAATAAATAAAAATAGCAAGAACATACCAATGATAATTCGAGGCCATCCAAATCTGGAAATGAACTCATCATATCTTTCTTTCATCGTTAATTTTTCCATTAATCTTCTACCTTCTCACCGACCATCAACAGACCGAAGTCTTCACTTGGATCAGTTGCTGGCAATATACCTGCAACCTTACCATCTGTTATAATCGCTACGCGGTCACATATTAATCTGAGCTCTTCTAATTCAGAAGATACCATAATAATAGTGGTTCCAGCTTCTTGGTTGTATTTTCTAAGGGCCTGCAAAACAAGAGCTTTTGCACCGATATCAATACCACGAGTAGGTTCTGCAACAAAAAGAAGTTTTGGCTCAAGAGCAAATGCTTTAGCCAAACAGAT
>JALNVT010000228.1 GCA_023231265.1 Sphaerochaetaceae bacterium | reverse complement strand
TTCATTTTTAAAGTAATCAATTATAATTTGAAAATCTTTATCATCTTTTATTTTGTCTAGTTCAGAGGATATATGATTAATATCTAAATCTATTTTACTATCTAGTAATATTGCTGTTATTGTTTTTGTCATATCCCAATTATATCAAAAATTCTAAAATTTTTCTTGTAACACCTATTTGTCATAAACATAACCGTTTTTTTACTGACAAAAGTCAAATTGAAATCAAAAATATTTTATAATAGCTTGATATGAAATTGGTTCATCAATATAATTATAATATGAATGCTAATAAAAATTTAATAGAAATATGTCAATACTTCAGTGAGATTCTTGGACCTTCATCTGAAGTTATATTGCACAATGCAAAAACAGGTGAGATTGAGTGGATCAATGAGGGTGCACTTTCAAAAAGAAATATAGGTGACAAGAGTAAGATTGCAATATTAAAGTTGATAAATTCTAAGTGTATCAATGAGAACACAAACAGAATTGTGGGTGCTTTGAATGTGTCAGAACCAGATCGTCTGATCAGAACAAACAATTTGATGATAAGAGATGATGATGGAAAGGTTCTTTATTGTCTTTCTATAAATCAAGATGTATCAGGTTTTGCTCAAATTGAACCTTTCATCAAGAACTTGTTTGCTCAGCAGTCCAAAATCAATCTAAATTTTGATCAGATTGGTGATAATGAAGATATTGAAGATATCATGGTCAATATAATTCTTGAAGAAACAAAACATGCCGATATCTACAAATTGAACTCTAAAGAAGCAAAACTCAATATTCTAAAAAGACTTTCTGCAAGAGGTGTCTTCAAAGTTCGACAATCTGTTCCAAAGGTATGTGAAATTTTGGAAATTGCTCAACCAACTCTCTATAAATATCTCAAGCAAATAGAACAGGCGCAGGAGTAGAGTTCAGCTCATCATGGTCTTTTAGTTTGATGGATATTTACATTACCGATTCAGGTCAGTTGCAATCAAATGCAATCTGGTCTGAATTATTTTCATATATGATGATATTTCAAACTCCAATTTTTGAAAAAATATTTGATAAATTGATTCACTTGACTTAAAAGGAAACCTTCAATACTATTACCTATAAACATAGTATGCATTTAAAACAAAGGTTTTTTTGCATACAAGACAAGAACAAACAATGAAATTATGTGAACAATTAAGAGATAAACAGGCTGGCTCTATAAAAAGAAACGGCAAAGTATTATAAATCTGATGAATGAAGCAACTGTAAATTTAAAAAAATCAGGAATCGAAGAGAGTGCTAAAAGTGCAGGAGATTTTTTTGATGATGAGGTTCTTCTGGATTTAGATTCCAAAACGGTTGATCTTCATCAGTTATTGGATGGGAAAACTGCAATAATCAGTTTCTACAGAGGCTCATGATGTCCTTACTGTAATTTGGAACTCAGAGCTTATGAAGCACTTCTAAGTGAGCAGAAGAACAAGGATGTCTTCATGATTGCAATATCTCCAGAACAACCAGATGTGACCTCAGTGGAGCAAGATGTAAGTAAATTGAATTTTACTGTCTTGAGTGATGTTGATAACAAATTGGCAAGCAAACTTGGAATCTTATTCCAACTTCCTGAAACAATTCAAAATATATATGGAGCAGCTGTTGTAAAATCTACAGGTTCTCCAGAACACAATCTACCTCTACCTTCAACATATGTTGTGGGCAAAGACCATAAGATCATCAAGGCCTGGATTGACGCTGACTACACAAAAAGAGCCGAACCAAGTGAGGTTCTTGAAGTATACAGAAAAGCTACAGTATAGCAGATTCGAGCATAAAATATTCGTAGCAAAGAAATATTTATTTTATTAAAGCCACACAGAAAAAGGATAATAAGAGATTGTTATACTTTTTGTGTGTCTTTTGATATTTATTTTAATGTAGAATCATATTAGCTCTCTATAAATTGCTCTTAATTGAGATTCAATTCATCATAACTCTTAAGATTTTTTATCCAACTCTTCTCTTGGATAATTTAAAATCCAATAAAATATGCAATTTATGTAATTTTACTTGTGTTATACATTTATTGGGTTATAATAAACATAGGAAGGAGCATGTAATGAATAAGAAAAACTACAAATTTGATAAAAAACAAATCTTTGGCATGAAAGAACTTGGCCTTATTCTTCATTTTGATGATCTTTCAAGTGATGATATTGAATGTATAGAACAGAAGGTTGGAGCAAAAATAGTAGCTCTAACAGTCGATCATGAAAAAGAAAGCTACATTGGTGAGAAACCTATATTGAAATCAATATTAGCATATATTGATTCTGTAAAGCATTCTGATTGATAATTATCTTTCAGATAACAATTTACGTATGTTATTTATCACTCATTTTTATTGGTTAGATATACAAAAAAAAATTTAATATTATTTTTAAAAAAAGTATTTACAATTGGCTGGATTTGCTCTATATTCCAGTCAAAATTTATTTATAAAAAATTGTTTTTCAAAAACATTTATTGATTCTAACTAAATAATGCCCGTCAGTCTGAGTTTTGCCAGCTGAAGGGTTAATTACTAAATTCTTGATATCTCATCAACTAAAATAAATACATAAATATAAACTGATTCTGATTAAAGAAGAAGGTATGACAATAACATAGGATGCTTTTAAAAGCATCCTCCTTTATTACAGATAATGAAGGCCAAGGAAAATAATATGAATCCTAATGTTAAATACAGACGTTATGCTGTAATCTCACTCGTTATCATTTTAGCTCTCCTCTCTCTGTTTTTCTACAGAAGGCATGATAGGGAAGAAAAAACTCTTTATCTATTCAACTGGACAAGCTACACACCTCAATCTGTAATTGATGAGTTCGAAGAAGAATTTGGAGTTACTGTTGTAACTGATAACTTCTCATCCAATGAGGAGATGTTCTCGAAACTTTTATCAGGCGCAAAAGGGTATGATGTGATTTTCCCATCTCAGAATTATACCTCAATACTCATAAAATTGGATATGCTTGAGAAACTTGATCACTCAAAATTGCCAAATTTGCAATATATATCACCATTTGTACTAGAAAAATCAACCTATGATGAGAATATGCAGTTCAGTGTTCCTTATTATATGGGAGCGGCTGGAATTGGTGTAAACAAAGCCAAAGTATCTCAATATGATAAAAGCTTCAGTATTTTTTCAAGATCTGATTTAAAGAACACCATGACTCTGATGGATGATATGAGAGAGGTACTTGGAGATTCGCTTGCATTCAATGGTTTCAGTGTGAATTCTACAGATGATGAGGAGTTGAAAATAGCTGAGGATACAATAGTGAATGATTGGAAACCAAATATTGTAAAATGGGACTCAGATGGATTTGCAAGATCATTTGCTGCAGGAGATTTCTCTGTTGTTCAGGGATATGCTGAAGTTATTTTCAGTGAGATTGCTGAAGAGGATATGGATAAAATAGATTTTTTCATACCAGAGGAAGGATCAACAATGTACATAGACAGCATGTGCATTCCTAAGGGGGCTAAAAATATTGATCTTGCACTTGAGTTCATCAATTTCATTCAAAGACCTGAAATATATGCTCAATTTCTTGATGAATTTGGATTCCCTTCAACAGTCAATACAGAGGCAGAAAAGTTCATGACAACAACCCCTTACTATCAAGCATCAGAATTAAAAAATTGTGAACTTATGGAAGATTTGGGAAATGACACAACAAAATATAATGAAATATGGCAGGATGTAAGATTTAGGAAATAGTGCATCAATAATCGAGTAGGCAGACACCTCACGATGCCAACCTCTCACACCAAAAAAAACAAAAAACCGTGGGGAGAGTCAATCCTAGTGTGTAAGTAATTTTACTATTCCTCGAAATATTACATATATTTTTCGATTCTCTCTCTAATTTCAGGTACAATGTATAGCTGGTTTCTTACTTGAGACCAGTTACGCATTCGGCCTGTTTCCCA
>JALNVT010000227.1 GCA_023231265.1 Sphaerochaetaceae bacterium | reverse complement strand
TTAAGCACTCTCACGTCGATGGTACTACAATTATGTGGGAGAGTAGATAGCTGCCGGGCCTTTTTTCTTTTTCTTGCGATCGATGAAATCAATGCACCTTATGGGTGTATTTTTTTTGTCCAATGGTGGCTAGCTTTTTTATATTTTTTAATTTAATGTTAATTATAGAAACTACAGGAGTTATCAATTGAATACATTTTATGATTACTTATATTGGAGAGGAGATATCACTTTTGATCAATCACCTTTAAATGAGATTGATACAATGATATTTTCAATGTTATCCTACATAGATTTTTCACCTGTTTTTAGTGAGTTTGATTTAGATAAAAGATACACTATGACAGAAATCGAAAAGGTTTTATCTGCAGCAGGAGTTTTCCAAAATACAGAAAAACTTATGGATTTTGACAAAGAATGTCTCTCTATTTTACAAATTGTTGCATCCAATAAGAGATATTCAGCAATTGAGGTATTTGGTTATTATGAGTATTTTAAGATTTCAAAAGATACTCAATTCAGTGCTATTTCTTATATGTTGGAAGATAGTTCAATTGTTGTATCGTTTAGAGGTACTGATACCTCTCTAGTTGGTTGGAAGGAAGATCTAGCCATGAGTTTCTGTACAAAAATTGGATCACAGCAGAAAGGTGTTGAGTACCTAAAGAAAATATCAAAAGTTAATGATAAATCTCTTTATATTGCCGGTCATTCAAAAGGTGGCAATGTTGCAATATATGCAGCAATTAAATCAGAAGAATCAATTCAAAACAGAATCATTAAAGTTTACAACTTTGATGGACCAGGATTCAATAAAAAAGCTGTTTCTAAAGAAGAATATGATATTCTTGGTGTAGAAAAAATAGTCACAATAATTCCTCAAGCATCCGTGGTTGGCATACTTTTACAGCATGAAGAGCCTTTCAGTATTGCTTATTCTTCAAAGAAAACTGGAATCTTTCAACATTACCCAACAACATGGGAAGTTGATGTCACGGGATTCAAAAGAGTTGAGGGAATAAAAAATGAATCACAATATTTTGATGAAACGATACATACCTTCTTAGATAGTTTGAGTGAAAAAGAATTGGAATTTTTTGTAGATACTATCTTCAATTCTTTGCAAGCAGGTGGAGCTGTTACACTTTTGGATTTGAGTAAAACTCGTGGCAAAGCTTTTACAGCAATTCGAAAGTATTATCTTGAAACACCCAAAGAAACGAGGAAGCAGGTTGAAGCAGTACTTAAAGCATTTTTCAAAGTTTCAAGAGAGGTCTCTAAAAAAGAGACCATCAGACAATTCAATATCAATAAAGAGAAAACTGCAAATTTATTCAAGCAAACCAGATTGACTGAGATAGTAAAAAATTAGATAACTTAAATATAAAATGTATCCAATCATTTCATTATATTTTCTTTAAATATTATTTAATAAGTGCTAAAGTAATATTTAAAGGTAGGTTTGAACATGAATGCAACTTATGATTATTTATATTGGAGAGGGGATATACCATTCTCCAAAATGTCATTCAACGAAATTGATGGACTAGTTTTTGCTCTTCTATCAAATATAGAGTATTCCACTGTCTTTAAGGATTTGAATGTCGAAGAGAAAATAAGTCTGACTGATGTTGTTGAAATCTTCAGAGATAAAAACGTGTTTGAGAACCTATCAAATCTGTCAAAATTTGAAAAACAGAATCTTGTCTTGATTCAAGATCTCTGTCATTGCAGAAGATATTCCACTGCAAAACTATTTGGTTATCAGAAAGATTTCAGAAAAGAGTGCTATACGCAATTTTCAGCAATCTCCTTTATATTAGATGATGATACTGTTGTTGCATCTTATAGGGGTACTGACTGCTCTCTAGTTGGTTGGAAAGAAGACTTTGCAATGAGTTTTAAAACAGAAGTTGGTGCTCAAACTGATAGTGTCAGTTACATCAATTTTATAGGTCGAGCGAACTGCAAACAATTAATCACCTGTGGACATTCAAAGGGTGGAAATTTGGCCGTATATTCAGCTTTAAAAGCAAAGTCAGACATTCAAGACAAAATTGCAAAAGTCTACAATTTTGATGGACCAGGCTTCAATAAAAAAGTTGTGCGTGCTGAAGATTTTCAGAAAATAGGTGTGGATAAAATAATTACAATTGTTCCGCAATCATCTATTGTTGGAATTTTGATGCAACATGGAGAGCCAATCAATGTGGTTTATTCTTCTAATAAAACCGGAATTTTTCAACATTATCCTCTTACCTGGGAAGTTGAACCAACTCATTTTAGAAGATTGGAAGGTACAGATAATCTTTCAAAGAACTTTGATGAAACCACAAGAATTTTTTTAGAGAATATGAATGAAGAGGAGATGGCAACTTTTACTGATGCCATATTTGAGATGTTTGATAAAAATGGAGCAATAACTCTTCGTGATGTCATGAGAAATCCAGCAAATACAATAAAGACAATGCATCAGGTTCACAAAGAAATTCCAGAAGAATACCGAAGAATTTTGGGTCTGCTTGGAAAAGCAATTATTAAAGCTTCAATTCAGATAGCAGATCTTCCTTCAAAAAGAAAATTATTTTTTGAAAGGAAGAACGCATCAAAAAGTTTTTCAATTGAAGAATAGCTAATTTAAATTGATTTTTTATGATATATATCTATTTTATCAGGTTCATATTTTTTATTAATCTATAAAATATAAAAAAAGTCTTTATTTGAATGGATTTCTATTCTAAGATATCACTATGAGTTATGAAATTAAGTTAAATAGATTTACATTGAAAGATGAACTGGCTGCAAATGCTTTGAGTATCGGTTTTAAAGGTAAGAAGACCTTTGAAGAAATAAAAACTAATATTGAAATAGCATTGGCCCAAAATCCTTTGACATGTTCAAAAGTGGTTTTGCAGAATGGTACTCCATACTTTGAAAACATAGATAAACCGTACATCAATTTTGAAAAAGTCACTCAAACTGATAAAGTTTGGATTACCAAGCAATATTCAACTCCATTGAATATTGGAGAAGGAGAGCTGCTAAGATTTGCTTTGGTTGGTGAAAATGTATTTGTTATTTACTATCATCCAATACTTTCTGATTCAAGAGGGATGGTTACATTTGCAAGAAGAATTCTATCTGGTGATTTAGCAAACCCTACTGAATTTTATTTTCCTGAAATCAAAAATACAAAATTGTCTTTGATAGACAAACAGAAAAAGCGCTCTTTAGAAAAAGCTAAAGAAATCGATGTTGTTTTTGACGAAGAGACTGACTTTTCATCTGTTAAATTGAAAAGTGTGAGTTTGAAAAGCGATATAGTGTATCGTATTTGTTCTGCTGAAAACATCACAATTCTATCTTTTTTTATAACTACAGCTTTATCATTAAATAAATCCAAACGAAAAAAATTATTGATTCCTTTCTGCAGAAAAGATAACAACGAAGATTCATTAATCAATGATTCTGTTTTATTCTCTTTCAAACGTGGTTTTGAACCAAGATTATCATTCTATGATAATGGTGGAGAGATTGATAAACTTTTGGAGTCAATTATCATCAAAAAATCATATGAAAAACGAGAGGCTATCTTAGAATGTATTTCTCAAGAAAATTTAAATAATCCGACAAAGATACAAAAACTTTATGACTTTCTGCATGCAGATTTGATGTTTGATGTATTAACTTCAATTGATGAGGATGATATAATAAATACAATGAATTATTATCCTTCATCTAGCTATGTTACAAATAACTTTGGAATAAGTGCAGTCGGTGGCAGACTTATCATTTCAACGGTATTACATAATAAAGAAGGAGAGGATTTTTTTGGTGTTTTTTCTACCACTATTAACTTACTAGCAAAAGAAGCTGCAAAAAGATTTAAGGACTTAAAATAATTCTATAAAGAGTAAAAGGAAATAATTTATGTTTAGAGGTAAATTGTTATGATTAATGAAAATATTTCGGATTTAAAAATTGAAGATGACCTTCAGATCCGAAAACAGAT
>JALNVT010000226.1 GCA_023231265.1 Sphaerochaetaceae bacterium | reverse complement strand
ATGGGAATGTTTGATGGAGTTGGCTCTGATGGTAAGGGAAGCTCCTTTGAAATTGCCACCAAACTGAAGATTCCAACAGTACTCATAATAAATGCTAGAGGAATGAGCACAAGTGTGAGAGCTGTAATACGAGGGTTCAAAGAGTTCTCTGATGATCACATAGATGGAGTCATATTCACCAACATATCTAAAATGACATATCCAATGCTGGAGGAATGCTGCATAAAAGAGAATGTGAGGTGTTATGGGTTCTTGCCTTCCGATAAAAAGATTGCATTTGAATCACGTCATCTTGGACTTGTTGGAAGTGGTGAGATAGAAGATTTCAATGAGAAGATGGAGTATCTGGGATCACTGGCTGAAGAGCACATCAAAATTGATGAACTGATTGAACTTGCATATACCGCAGATGCTTTAAAATCAGAAGAGAGCTATGAAGATGAGTTCAAGAATGACTGTCCTCTGACAATGGCAGTTGCAAGAGATGATGCATTCTGCTTCATCTATCAAGAGAATCTTGATATTCTTGAGAACATGAATGTGAAGATTGTTTACTTCTCTCCAATATCTGATGATAGACTTCCGTCTGACATTGATGCCCTGTATCTTCCTGGAGGATATCCTGAGCTGCATCTTGATGAGTTATCTTCAAATTATGGCATGCTGAAGGACATCAAAGAGAGAGTTGAAGGTGGACTTCCCACTCTTGCTGAGTGCGGTGGGTTTCTTTATCTGCATAGAAGTGTTGATGGAAGAACTCTTGTATCTCTTTTTGATGAGAGTGCAACAAAGGAAAGTAGACTTCAGAATTTTGGTTATGGAACTCTTGAAAGTAAGAATGACAATCTGATGTTCAGAAGAGGTGAGAGCACCTATGTTCATGAATTTCATTACTACTCTTCAACTGATGTTGGAGATACATGTGTTAAAACAAAACTGAGAAATGGAGTTCAGAACGACTGTGTTGTATCATCAGATACTCTATTTGCAGGATTTCCACATCTTTACTTCCCGTCCAATTTGAATATGGTCAGAAATTTGATAAGGCACATGAAGGAATTCAGAGAGGCTCACAGATGATTGATGAAGTTTTAAGATATCATACTCTTATATCATTTGTTCTGGGATATATATTGGATCTTATTTTTGGTGATCCAAGATCTCTGTATCATTTTGTTCAGTTTGAAGGAAGGTTGATTTCAATATTTGATAAGATTCTGAATCGAAAACCAAACAGTAAATGGTATTCAAGAACTGCAGGTGCTGTTCTTTGGATGCTGTCTGTTGGAATAACGTTCTCTCTGATATATGGCATCATAAATGTTGGAGCATCAATAAATCCATATCTTGGAATATTGTTGGAATCATTCTTTGTTTATCAGTGTCTTGCAACGCACTCATTAAAAAAAGAGAGCATGTATGTTCACTCTGCAATAGAAAAAGATGATCTCCTTGATGCAAGATTGAAACTGTCTTACATCGTTGGTCGTGATACAGATAATCTGGACTTTGAAGGAATCATTAAGGCTGATGTTGAGACAATTGCAGAGAATACAAGCGATGGTGTCATATCACCAATATTCTACATGGCACTTTTTGGAGTCTATGGAGGTGTTCTCTGCAAGCTTGTGAATACTCTTGATTCAATGGTTGGCTATAAAAATGATAGATACAGATATTTTGGAACCTTCAGTGCAAGAATGGATGATATCATTCAGTTCATACCAGCAAGAATTACAGCAATATTGATGATTGTATCATCAATATTTCTTGGATATGACACCAAAAATGGTATCAAAATATTTAAAAGAGACAGATACAAACATGCCAGCATGAACTCAGCTCAGAGTGAGGCAACAGCAGCTGGTATATTGGATGTTCAATTGGCAGGCGATGCTGTCTACGGTGGAGTGGTAAAGAAGAAACCATCCATTGGAGATCCAATCAAGAAGATAGATAAGAATGATATAGTGAGAGCAAACAGACTTCTGTATCTCTCATCAGCTATCGCATTTATGATCACAGCAATCATGATGTATGGAGTGCATTGATATGGAAAAATATAACCATGGTGGAATGGACAGTGTGTCTCATGATTTTTCAATCAACCTGAATCCTTTGGGAGTGATGGACAGTGTGAAGAATTGTTTGAGTAGCAATGCTGCAAGCAGTGATTTCTATATGAGTTATCCACCAGCATATCCAACAGAGGTTGAGGCCTCTCTTTCAAGGGCACTGAATGTTGATCGAGATAAGATAAGCATTGGAGTTGGAGCGAGTGAGTTGATTGATCGGTTGGTCCGTCTGATAAAACCAAAGACAGGACTTCTTCTATCTCCATGCTTCAGTGAGTATGAGAGATGTCTGAGAAATCAAAACAGTGATGTTATATATCATCCTCTATCTGACGAGAAAGATTTTCAGGTTGATGAGAGTGTTTTAAAATCGATTGATAGATTGAAATCTGGAGATATGTTCTTCATATGCACTCCAAACAATCCAAATGGTCTTTCTGTTGACCCTGATATATTGAGGAGATGCATCGATAGGTGTGAGAGAAGTGGTATATATGCTGTGATTGATATGAGCTTCCTTGATTTTACAGACAGCTATGGCATCAAGATTGAAGATAATGATTCATCAATTTCCAAATACGATGGAGAGCTCAGAGAGCTGATCATCAGAGCACAGAATGCATTTGTACTCAATACATTTACAAAGCTTCATTCAATTCCATCCCTGAGAATTGGTTATGGATTTTCCAATAGCAGAGACCTCATAAAGAAGTTGAACAAGCACTATGTCCCATGGAGCATATCAACATTGGCACAGTGTGTTGCAAAGACAATCTGCGATGATGATTTGCTTTTTGATTGGATTGAAGAGACAGGAGAGTGCGTTAGAGATCTAAGAGAGTGGATGGTCAATCAGCTCTCTAAATTTCCCTTGAGAGTGTTCAAGAGTGATGCGAATTTCATACTCTTTAAGGATGAATCAGATACAGATCTTATATCAGAGCTGCTTGAATATGATGTTGCTATCAGGGACTGCTCAAATTACAGAGGACTTGGCAATAATTATTATAGAATTGCTATAAAAAATGAAGAAGAGAACAGATACTTAATTGAAGTATTGAATGAAATATATGGAGAGAACTGTGGCTAAAGTATTGATGATTCAGGGGACCATGAGTGGAGCAGGCAAATCAATTGTTGTTGCGGGTCTATGTCGCCTTTTTAAAAATAGAGGGTATAAGGTTGCACCCTTCAAAGCACAGAACATGGCTTTGAATTCTTTCATAACCAATGAAGGACTTGAGATGGGAAGAGCCCAAGTTGTTCAAGCTGAGGCATGTGGTATTGAGCCTAGCTGTTTGATGAATCCTCTTCTGCTGAAGCCTCAAAGTGATGTTGGCTCTCAAGTTATATTGAACGGAAAGGTCCTCGGTAACTACAGTGCCAAGGAGTTCTACAAGATAAAGAAAGATATGGTTGCACCAATAATGGAGTCATATGAGAGACTTTCTGAGGATTATGATCTAATAATAGTTGAGGGCGCAGGCTCTCCTGCAGAGATCAACTTGAGAACTGATGATCTTGTTAATATGGGATTTGCACTCAGAGTGAATGCTCCGGTATTTATCGTAGGTGATATTGATAGAGGTGGTGTGTTTGCTCAGCTCTATGGAACCATGGCTCTTATTTCGGAAGAGGAGAGAGCTCTTGTTAAAGGTGTGATCATCAATAAGTTCAGAGGTGATGTGGATCTTCTCAAACCAGGACTTGTTCAGTTGGAAGATTTGATTCATGTTCCAACAATTGGAGTGCTTCCTTATCAAATGCTTGATATCGATGATGAGGACAGCCAGAGTGAGAGATTGAATTCATCATCAAAAGATGGAGCCATCTTGGATGTTGCTGTCATTAAAGTCAGGCACATGTCCAACTATTCTGATTTTACATATCTTGCAGCTCAGAAAGAGGTCAGTTTGAGATATGTCAGCTCAACTGTT
>JALNVT010000225.1 GCA_023231265.1 Sphaerochaetaceae bacterium | reverse complement strand
TTCTACAACAACTACATCTTCCATTGGCATTGCATCTTCAGCTACCATTTCATCTTCTGCTGGCATTTCTTCTTCAGCTACCATTTCATCTTCTGCTGGCATTGCTTCTTCAGCTACCACTGCATCTTCTGCTGGCATTTCTTCTTCAGCTACCACTGCATCTTCTGCTGGCATTTCTTCTTCAGCTACCACTGCATCTTCTGCTGGCATTGCTTCTTCAGCAACAACAGCTTCTTCTGCTGGCATTGCTTCTTCAGCTACCACTGCATCTTCTGCTGGCATTGCTTCTTCAGTTACCATTTCATCTTCTGCAGGCATTGCTTCTTCAGATACCATTTCATCTTCAACTGGCATTGCTTCTTCTGCTACCACTGCATCTTCTGCAGGCATTGCTTCAGTTTCTTGAATCTCACCAGTATTTGCATCCATTGTTACTTCATCTGCAACAGCAGTGTCTGTATCTTCAGCTTCAAATAATGGGTAAGCCACAGATACTGCACTGTCAGACCAATCAATTCCATCAAAAGTCTGTTGCAAGTACAATGCGTATTCTTTTGAACCATCTAGGTTCTGAAAAACTGCTGTAGTTGTGTTTCCGTCAACAACTATCCAATTGTCAGGATTTTCGTCATCTAATTGATATCTAAAACCTGTAACTTGTGGGTCATCAATCATCCATTCCCAAGTAATTGCAACATCAGTTGCAAAAATCATTGTAGGAATCATAACTAATAATGCAATTATAGCTAAAAATCTTTTTTTCATAAATCTAACTGAAAAAGCTCTTCGCCTTTTCTTGCCCCTTATAATAATTTTCTTTTTTAAGTAACATTAATAAAAATGTATATCTTCTAGAATTAGGTATTTCTTCGAAGTTATTTAAATTATATCACACAAACTTATAAAATGTTATGAATTTTACTCAAAAACATAACAATTTTTCTATCTTACCACCTAAAAAACGTTAAAATACACATATCTACATGAACAAATAACTGTTAGACGGGGCTTATCAAAGGATAGAACAAAGCACTTTTTTTGTATTTTGATAATCCTTTTTGCATTTTTCAATCTAATTATTTTTCTTTAATAGCTACTTTTCTATTAATTATAACTTATCAATGTTACTAACGTTACCTTTTTATTAAATTGTTTTTTCAAGGCTTGTAAAAATACAAGACAAGGTATTATTCTACACTCATGAATAAAATAAACTCTCTAGCAATTTTTTGCGGCAGCTCTTTAGGTAATAATGAGCAATATAAACTTAAAGCTCAGGAAATGGGTAAGGCCCTTGTTGAAAAAAAGATATCCCTCATTTATGGAGGAGGAAACATAGGCCTTATGGGAAAAATAGCTACATATGTATCATCTCATGATACAGAAGTAATTGGCGTTCTTCCAGAAAAACTTAACGTTCCACAGGTTGTAAATAAAAATATTGAAACTAAAAGAATAATTGTCGATACAATGCATGAACGAAAAGCAAAGATGTATGATCTCTCTGATGGTTTCATTGCAATGCCTGGTGGCATTGGTACATTTGAGGAACTGTTCGAATCATATACATGGTTGCAATTAGGCTATCACAGCAAGCCTGTCGGACTTCTTAATGTAAATGGATTTTATGATGATCTGTTGAGTTTTTTAAAAAACGCATGTGAATCAGGATTTATGAAAAAAATAGTTTTAGACAAATTGATTGTAGATGATGATCCACTCTCTCTCATTGAAAAAATGGAGAGCATTGATTTAGATTTACCATTAAAAGTTTGAGGAAAATACAGATGAAAGAATTATCGAAAGAAGAAAGGTTTTATAAAATTCTGGAGTACACGTACACAATAATTGGATCTTTTTTAACTGCAGCAGCAGTTGTGTTTTTTGCCACTCCTGCAAAAATAGCAAATGGAGGAGTTTCTGGTATTGCAGTTCTTCTTCATTATACAATTGGTGTTGATGTTGGTATCACAATATTAATTTTGAGCATACCGTTATTCTTTGTCGCAATAAAAATATTTGGAAAAGAATATGGAATAAAGTCTCTTATGGGTACATTCCTGTTCTCTTTCTTCACGATAATTCTAACTCGTTATTTTGGAGATAGAGGTATAATTGATTATTCTCACTATGTATCATATCTACTATCAGCAATCTTTGGAGGTATCCTTTTTGGTGCAGGTCTTGGATTTGTTTTGAAAGGTGGAGCAAATACTGGTGGTACTGATATCATAGCTCAGATTTTAGCAAAGTACACTCCAATATCTTTAGGCTCTGCATTGGTTGTCACTGATGGTATGATTGTCCTTTTCTCTGCTTTTATATTTGGAATTGAATCAGCTATGTATGCTGTCATTACCATATACATAACTGGAGTTGGAATTGATAAGATTCTTCTTGGATTGAATTCTTTCAATTCAAAAACTCTATATATAATAAGTGATAAGAATGATATTTTGAAAAAAGTAATTCTTGATGAACTTGATCACGGAGGAACTGTCCTTCAAGCTAAAGGTCTTTACACTGGTGATAACAGACCTGTTCTAATGACTGTTATCAAGAACAACAAGATTGGTCGTCTGACAAATGAAATCAAAAATGCTGACAAAGATGCATTTGTAATTGTTCAAGAAACTTATCAGGTAATGGGAGAAGGATTCACCCCAATAACGAAAGCTGCTTGGAATTCAAAGCATACATAAAGAGAACCGATAAAAAAAGGAGATAGATTTGATTCTACTCCTTTTTTTTACATTAAAATGTCTATATATTCAGATTATTTTTCCCAAAGTTGTTCAGGATAATAACCTTCTTGTGTCTTTTTGAGCAATTCGTTTTTAACGTTCTCTCGGTCCTCACTGTAAGTCATACCAAACCATTTTTCATGAGTTGTATAGAACTTAAGTTTGCCTTCGTTGTCATTAACAATTGCAGAAGCACCTTCTGGAAGGTAACTCTCACCTTTAGCTGTTGTTACATTCTTTTCAATGAAGTTGTTCCAGAATTTTTCAAAAGAAGAAAAAGCTTTTGGAGAGAATCCAAAGAAATTCATTGAAACCCATTCATCACCTGTCAATTCAATATCTTTTCCATCAAGATGAGATATAATTTTATCCCCTTGATATTCAATCTTTGTGTTCTCTTTCATTGAAACAAGATAACCATCTTTAACGGTACAAACAGCTCTTGATACGCTACCTGATAGGCTCATTGTATTCTTAAGTACATAACCAACTAAAGCATGTTCTGTACTATCATTTTCAAGTTTGCTTAAATGTTTGGCCATTATTTCAAAAGCTTCACTACCATAATAGTCATCACTGTTAATAACACAGAAAGGTTCATGAACGGCATCTTTGGCACAGAGAACAGCATGAATTGTTCCCCATGGTTTTGTTCTGTCTTTGCTTAACTCAATTTGTTCATCAGTCAATAAAGATGTTCCTGATTGGAATACATATTCTGCTTCAATATTTCTACTTATTCGATCAAAAAGTCTCTCTTTGAAATCCTTTTCAATATCTTCTCTAATAATAAATACTACTTTTCCAAATCCTGCACGTTTTGCATCATAAATACCATAATCTAATAATGTCTCTCCGTGTGCACCTACAGCGTCAATTTGTTTGACACCACCGTAACGACTGCCCATTCCGGCTGCTAAAATAACAAGTGTTGGTTTCATTACACCACCCCTTTAAAATTGTAAGCTCATTCTACCAACAAACAAAGGTCCGGTCAAACAATTTCTATTTATTCACATAATTACTACAAATTATTTACAGTTTTGTACCAATTCTACAACATTTCATTTATAAATTACTCCCAAATAATACTTTAATAGAATTAATGACCATTAAAATCAATTTCCAAACATCGAAAAATGTTCAAACTAATATATTTGCACAGAAAACTAAAATGAATCTCCCCGGTGCAAGCACCGGGGTATCTCTTAAAGGCTCAATATGTGCTTAGCAAATATAATTGTCTATAACTTTCCATTTCACCTTGGTTTCTTACATACTCTGCTA
>JALNVT010000224.1 GCA_023231265.1 Sphaerochaetaceae bacterium | reverse complement strand
TATCAACATATTGTGATAAACATTAACATTTATTTCACTGTAGTTCTTTGGAAGAACAACTCCAATTGTTTTTGATTCACTTTTAACAAGACTTCTAGCATTTGCGTTGAATGCAAAGCCAAGCTCCTTTGAAATTTTGAGAACTTTCTGCTTTGTAGCAGCACTAACATTTGGACTATCATTAAGACATCTGGATACAGTTGAAAAACTAACTCCAGCTAATTCTGCGATATCTTTTATAGTAACTTGTTTCATGAAATACTCCTTGCTGAATAAGTATAGCATATTTTCATGCATTTGTTTGCTATAAATTATAATCAAATTGGTGAGAATTCAAGTACTGAACTCTCACCGTTATACAAAATCTTGGACTACATAAGTTTATCTAAAGCAGCTTGAGCGTTATCAATTGTTAAAATATCAACACCAGCATCAACTACTTTATCTACACTCTCACCATTGATAACTTTGATTGCATATTCTACACCAAGTCTACCCATGTTTTCAGGTCTTTGTGCAATAGTTGCATATAATTGACCAGCTATGATAGATTTAAGAGCACTCTTGTTACCATCAAATCCGATAACTTTTGCAGGAATTCCAGCTTGTTGACAAGCTCTTTGAGCACCAAGTGCCATATCATCATTACTGCAGAATACTACATCAACATCACTTGTTGTCTGAAGAATGTTCTGCATTGTATTGAAAGCTTTTTCTCTATCTGAATAAGCAGGTTGGAAAGCTATGATATTGTAACCAGCATCTTTAAATGCCTGTTCTGCACCTCTAGCTCTATCACCACAAGTAGGATTACCTGGAGCACCTTCGATAATTGCTACATTGACATCAGTTCTGCTGCCCATCTGTTCAACAATGTAATTAGCACCATCTTGTCCTGCTTTGTAGTTAGCAGTACCGATGAATGAATCATAGTCTTCAAAACCGTCAGGCATTGGTGTATCAACTAAGATTACAGGGATACCCATTGCTTTAGCTTTTTGAAGAACTTTAATTGCTGTTGGAGGTTGTGATGGAGAGAATACCAATGCATCAGGATTACCTGCTAGAGCATCTTCTACCATATTGATCTGCTGTACAACAGCATCTTCAGTTGGTGGACCAAGTTTCTCTACAGTACAGCCATTCTCTTCAGCACCTGTATCACTACCATTAGCAACACGCTGCCAATATTCACTGCTCAAAGTCTTCAATACAACTGCTACTTTAAGAGTAGATTCATCACCTGAACTCTTTGTTTCAGCCTCACCATTAGCAAATACCATTGATGGTACCATAAGTAACATTACAGCTACCAATAAAATAGAACTTAACTTTTTCATTTTTCTTTTCTCCTTTTCGAATGAATTGTTATTTTTAATATTCTCCCCTTTTGAAAGAATTCAAATTACTTTTTCTTAACACTGTTTCTCAATACATCGATATAAACAGCGAGTATGATTACAAGACCAATAACTACAGTTTGGAAGTTAGCATTTACGTTCAATAGGTTCAGACCATTACGTAGTACTGATATAATAAGAACACCAATCAAGGTATTTTGAATATCACCAACACCACCAGCGAATGAAGCACCACCAATGATAACAGATGCAATAGCGTCAGTTTCATAGTCCTTACCAGCGAGTGGATAAGCTGAATCAACACGACCAACTAGAACTATACCAGCTAGAGCTGCAAACAGACCACTTAAAGAATAAACAACCATCAATACCTTATTTACATTGATACCTGAAAGTCTTGCAGCTTCTTTGTTACCACCAACAGCATAGATATAACGTCCCATTGAGGTTCTGTTCATAAAGAAGTACATGGCCGTATAAACAACTGCTACCAAAATTACACTTACAGGAACAACTCCAAATGATTTCTCACCTATAAATAATATAGAAGGAGCAAAACCATTGATTGATAGAGTTCCTGTTACAAGTAAAGCAAGACCAGCACCAATCATCTTTGTACCGATTGTTGAAATAAATGGATGAGGTAATCTGAGTTTTGTAAGCAATAGACCATTGAATACACCAAATGATGTACCAACTAAAAGACAAACAAGCATTGCCAATATAGGATTTCCCTGCAAGTTAACTGCAACAATACCCATGACCATGATTGATAGAGCAAGCATTGAACCAATAGATAGATCAATACCAGCTGTTAGAATTGCTAAAAATTCACCAATAGAAAATATAGCTATCAAACTTGCCTGAGCAAGAACGTTTCTTAAATTGGCCACTGTGAGAAATCTAGGTGTAAGCAATGATATAATCACACACAGAAGCACCAAACTCATTATGATACCAAAATTACTTCCTCTTTTATTTAAATTAGCAATAATAGAAGCTCCAAGTCGTTTGCCACCACTTTTCTGTTCTTCATTTTCCATCTTAATTCTCCCCTTTTATACAGTAACTGTCTTGCCAGTCTTAATTGACTCATTGATTGCATCAACTATCTTGATTGCATTAAGTCCATCTTCCATTCCTACACATGATTGTTTTTTGCCTTCTAGAGCATCATCAACAAAAACTTGCATTTCATTTAGATATGCTGTTTCAAATCTATCTAAGAAGCCAGGAACTGTTTTGCATTCCATTTTTGCATCCTTATATATCATTGTTGAATCATCTTTGATCTTTCCAACAAATGCAGCGCCATTTTCACATACAACCTCTGTTCGAATGTCATATCCATAAATAGCATTTCGGCTGACTTCAAGCTGTGCAATTCCACCATTCTCGAATGTCATAGTGATAGCACAGTGATCAATATCTCCAATCTCACCAAGTTCTGGGAATCTTAAAACACCACCTGTTGCAAAAACCTCTTTTGCTTCACTGTTGAAGAACCATCTGGTTAGATCTATATCATGAACTGCCATATCAGATACCAAGCCACCGCTTTTCTTAGCAAATTCAATTGGAGGACATCCTGGATCTCTTCCTATAGCAAGAATTGAGATAGGTTTTCCTAAATCACCACTTTCTATTCTTTTCTTTGCATTAACATAAGCTGTATCAAAGCGTCTCATAAAACCAAGTTGAACGAATGAATCATACTTTTTAGCTAAATCTGCAAGTGCAATAGCATCTTCAATATTTGTAGCCAATGGTTTCTCACAGAAAACTTTCTTTTTAGCTTTGATAGCCTCTTCAAGTACTTCTGCATGATTTTCTGTTGATGTAGCAATGATAACTGCCTCTACATCATCATTCTTCAGAAGCTCTTTATAATCTGTATAAGTTGTTACCGTTGGAAATCTTTCAACTAATTTATCTAAAGATGGTTGATACACATCTGCTGCTGCGATCAAATTTGCATTTGCAATACCACTTGCAAGATTGCAAGCATGTCTAAATCCGAGTCGTCCCATACCGATGACTCCACAATTTAATTTTTTCATAATAACTCTCCCATTTATTCAACTATGCCTGAAGCAGCTCTCATGATTCTTTCTTCAGAAAAATCTTTTCTGTCCAATCTTCCTGTGAGATGACCTTCGTGCATTACAATCATTCTATCTGACATACCCATACATTCATCCATTTCAGATGAAACCATTATTACAGCTTTACCCTGCTCTAAAAGTTTGTTTATCAAGTTATAAACTTCAACTTTAGCTCCCACATCGATACCTCTAGTTGGTTCATCAATGATGAAAACTTTTGCTTCAGTTAAAAGCCATTTAGCTATAACTACCTTCTGTTGATTTCCACCTGACAAACTACTTGCCAATGTTTCAACGTTTGGTACCTTGATACGTAAATCTTCAACTTCTTGAATTGAATCTTGTTTTGATTTTTTTACATCAAGCCATCCGTTTTTAACATATGATTTTAGGGCAACTAATGTAGTATTGAATTCAACAGACTGCAGAAGAACAAGACCCTGTCCTTTTCTGTCTTCTGTTAGAAAGGCAATTCCTGCCTTGATGGAATCTTGAGGATTTTTAATATTGATTTTCTTATCATTTACCAATATCTCACCAGAGGTGAACTTATCAGCACCAGTTAT
>JALNVT010000223.1 GCA_023231265.1 Sphaerochaetaceae bacterium | reverse complement strand
TTGTGTAATAGATGAATGAAGCTGAGAGTATATCCATTGCGACGTATGCAAGCAGATACATTGCAATGTGAATTCTGAAAGTTTTGTTCTCAAGCAAGCTCTTGAGCTGCTTGAAGTTCTCCTTTATAGGAAGTGTCTTTCTCTCTTTGTTGATTCCTGGTTGCTCAAAAGTTCCAAAATAAACAATTATCCAGGGAATCATGTAGATGAGGCCAAATACAAGACCAACAAGTTTGAATCCTGCTTCAGGATTGTCTTTGTACATGTTGTTTACAATGTAGCTTGGAACAGTTCCTGCTATGAGGGCGGAGAACTGAGAGAAAGCCATCTTTGCACCTGACAATCTTGTTCTTGTCTTGTACTCTGTACTCATTTCGGAGATGAGGGCATTGTATGGAACCATCATGAAGGTGAATACGGTTGAGAAGAGTGAGTAGGCCAATGTGTAGTAGGCAATTCTGAGAGCCAATGAATCAAAATGGACTGTCATCCAGAGCAGGTAGTAACTTATAGCGACAGGAATTATACCATAGAAGAAGAATACATGACGTCTTCCTCTCCTGCTTTTGGACCTATCTGAAAGAATACCTATCAATGGATCACTGATTGCATCCCAAGCCTTTCCAATCATCACAATCAATCCAGCATACTGTGGTGGTATCTTTGCAACATTTGTTAGAAATACCATGAACAGTGTACTGATTATTAAAAAAGAGCCTCCACCATAGAAATCACCTGATCCATAAGCTAAGATATTTCTTAGTTTTACCTTCCTTGTATCTGACATATGCACTCCTTTTTATTTTCTTTCAGTAAGAAAAGATTAAATGCATATTGCTTATTTGTAAAGAAAAAAATAACATTGGTGTATGGAGCAAAAATTTAAATTTAAAAATTATCAATTCTTTATACAAAAGTTAACAAAAGGAGAGTCTGTTGTATGTATATAGTGGGATTTAAGAAAGGAACGGCGAATTTAAAGTTCTCATCAGTTCATGGTGGATTCAAAATTATTGATAAAAGTAAGCTATCAGGCGTGTTGGATCTATCAAAAAATTACAGAGATGGCGATGATTTTGTAGGAATCAAGAAGGAAAATTCAGTAACGACGATAACTTACAGCTTCTCAAAGAGTGATGCATTCTCTCTGATCATCAAAGATGATGATCCTGTATATGGATGTGGTGAGATGTATTCCTTCACAGATTTACGTGGAAGATGCGTACCAATTTGGGTTCAGGAACAGGGACTTGGTCGTGGTTTCAATGCAGTAAAGATTGCAGTCGATATTGCAGCTCATTCTGGTGGCACCCAATACACAACCTATTATTCAATTCCATCTTTTGTAACTAAAAATCTCTCTTTTACCTCGAATGCAAGAGGTCACTCTCTTTTCGATTTTAAGAAAGGATATGATGAGATAACTTTCTATGAGAGAAGTGGATGCATAAAGATCAAAGAGACAACTTCTTTGAAAGAGAGCGTTGCTTTTCAATCTGAAATGAGAGGAATTCAACCCAAAATGCCTTCATGGTGCTACAGAGGATTGAGTGTGTCTCTTCAAGGTGGCTCTGATGAAGTCGATAAGAAACTTGAGAAGATGGAGAGCCTTGATGGTTTGATCAATTCAATTTGGCTTCAGGATTGGTGTGGCCAGAAGATAACATCATTTGGACATCAGCTCAAATGGAACTGGAAGATGGATGAAAAACATTATCCACTTCTTAGAGAAAGAATAAAGCAGTGGAAAGATAGAGGCATAAGAACCATGGGATACATCAACACCTATGTTGGTAAGGATTATCCCATGTATGAAGAGGCCAAAGATTTGGGGTTTCTCGTTCTGAATAAGAAAGGAGAGGTTTACGATCTTGAGATGACAGGATTTAAAGCTGGCATGATTGATTTTACAAATCCTTCAGCACGGGAGTGGATGAAAGACATCATAAAGAACAATCTCATAAGAGAAGGTTTTTCAGGATGGATGGCCGATTTTGGAGAGTATCAACCAACTGATTGTGTACTGTTCAA
Source organism: Sphaerochaetaceae bacterium (assembly GCA_023231265.1). Taxonomy (GTDB): domain Bacteria; phylum Spirochaetota; class Spirochaetia; order Sphaerochaetales; family Sphaerochaetaceae; genus Pleomorphochaeta. Next base: position 2,100 of record JALNVT010000223.1, on the reverse strand, counting down.
CAGAGAGGATCCATATCTTGTCCACAATCAAATCCCTGAATTATGGGCAAAGTTGAATCGCGAGGCCATAGATGAAATGGGAATGAGTGATGAAATTGTGTTCTTCTGCAGATCTGGTTACAGCGACAGTCAGAAGTACTGTCCTTTGTTCTGGTGTGGAGATCAGATGGTGAACTTGAATAAGGACGACGGGCTTTCATCTGTTGTGCCAGCATATCTGTCTCTTGGTCTCATGGGAATAAACAACATTCACAGTGATATTGGAGGGTACACCTCTCTTGGTTGGGTGAAACGAACAAAAGAGATGATGAAGATGTGGGCAGCATTATCTGCATTCACTCCATTCATGAGAACTCATGAATCAAATAGACCCGACAAAAATATTCAATTTTACGATGATGAAGATTTACTCAATTCTTTGAAAAAAGATATTGAGCTTCACAATGAGCTATCGGACGTTTTCATGAAATTGGATGAAGAATATAGAGAGAGTGGAATACCATCAATGAGACAGTGTGATCTGCAAGATCCAAGTCTAGATGCAAAAAGAACTCAGTTCTTCCTTGGTGATGATATCCTGGTACTGCCTCTTCTTGATAAACGACAGAAATCTGTGTGTTTTGAAATAGGGGAAGGAAGATGGCTGTATGAAAAGACTGGAAAGACCTATGAAAGAGGGCATCATAAAATAAAAGTGAAAGAAATAGAGACAATTTATCTGGTGAGAGTTAAGGACTTAAACTAGTTGCTGGATATCTCAAGTCTTTTTTGTTTTTCGATATTTTGTGTGGATTCAAAAAAATATTGAAATTTTGAAAGTTTCTATAGATAGATACTTGACTCAGACTCAGTTACTGTATATAGTAACATTATCACTTGTTACTACAAACAGTAACACAGGGCTTTAAAAAAACTAACATATGTATTGGAGAGTACAGAGATGAAAAGAATATTTACAGCAGCAGCAGTTGCAGCATTATCAGTCACATCGATTTTTGCAAGTGGAACAAAGGAAGGTTCTCCTATTAAGAATGCAATGGAAGAACCAATAAAAGTTGGAATATCCAAGATGGTAACACACCCGGCTCTTGATGCTATTGAACAGGGCATACAGGATTCAATCAATGAAAGTGGAAAGGATGTTGTATTTGACCTTCAGAACTGTAACGCTGAAATGTCAACAGCTATCAGCATAGCACAATTATTCAAATCACAGAATCAAGATTTGGTTATTGGAATTGCAACTCCACCAGCACAGGCTCTAGCTTCTGTTTATTCAGATGATGATACTCCTGTAGTTTATGCTGCAATTACAGATCCTGTAGCAGCTGGACTCACATATGCTGAAGGTGAAGAGACAAATGTATGTGGTGTTTCTGATTTAAATCCAATATCTCTTCAAGTTGAAACATTTGTTAAAGTGACAGGCCTAAAAAGACTTGGTATGGTATATACAAGTGGTGAGGCAAATGGTGTGGCTATGAAAGACAGAGCTGAAGAGTACTGCGAAGCAAACGGAATAGAATTCGTAGCAGCTGCAGTTTCAAACTCTGCTGAAGTTAAAAGTGCTGCATTATCAATTGCAACAAGAATTGATGGAATGTTCATTGCAAATGACAACACTGTAGTCAGTGCCATCTCATCAATTGATCAGGTCTGCAATACATATGATATTCCACTGTTCAACAGCGATATAACAAGCAGTACAGGAACTAACTTCTTGATGAGCTGGGGCTTGGATTACTATAAAGTTGGAAGACTATGTGGTGATGTAGCTCTGCAGATAATTGATGGCGACAGTCCTACAGACATCGGTGCTATTTATCTTACAGACATCAAACAGTTCAACCTTTATTTGAATATGGATAGAGCTGCAGAGTTAGGTTACACATTCCCACAGGATGTACTCGATGCTGCTAGCATGATTTATGAAAATGGTAATTTGGTAGAAAAATAAAAAAACTCCTGAACAATAAAGTTGACCCTTTGAAGTATTGATTTACTTTGAAGGGTTTTCTTTTTTCTGTGGATGAGTACTCTCATCATCAGACAAAAGATTTGGCATTTTATGTAGAAATTTGTAGTTTTAAGTAAATTTTA
>JALNVT010000222.1 GCA_023231265.1 Sphaerochaetaceae bacterium | reverse complement strand
TTATACTCCAATTAAATTAAAATTAAAATATAGGAGCAAATATAATGCCAGGAAAATTTATTATCAAAAAAACACCAAAAGAATTCTTCAGATTCTCACTCGTAGCAGGAAATGCAAGGACAATTCTAACAAGCAAAAATTACACAACTCGTGCAACTTGTTTGGCAGGTATTGATACAATCAAGAAAAACTCAGGAATTGAGGTGGAAGACAAAACTTTGCAGAACCCTGTGGAAAAAAAATGCCCTAAGTTTGAAGTTTACTTAGATAAAGCAAATCTCTATAGATATAGAATGATTGCTGCAAACGGAATGATTGTAGCCATATCAGAAGATGGTTATTCCACAAAAAGTGGTTGCATCAATGGTATCAGTGCGATATCAAGAGCTGTTGAAGATGCATCAGTTGATGAATCACTGTTGGCAAAATAGAGACCATTCAAACTCAATTCCATAAATCATCAAGATGGGTTGGCAGATATTGAATCATTTCAATTCCAAACACTTCAAACTTTGATGAAAAACATAGGACCATGTGCAACTGTTTTTAATATTTAAGCAGCTGCAGGTGGTCCTCAATATTTTGCGAACAAAAAACTTGATTGTAAATTATTCAATCACCAAAATATTTTTTTATTGGTTTTCAGATTTCATCTTTCTGAGATCATTTATATGTTTCCCCGGAGAGACTTTTGTAGGGCACACCTTGCTGCACAGATAATGCTTATCACAGGCATCAACTCCATCTGATTCAAAAGCTCTGTCCTTCAACTTCTCTATCGCTTTTTCGTCAGTCTGCTTGCTGATCTCTCTGTTTATAGAAGCCAAAGGAGCAGGTCCAATGAAATCTGTTTTTACAGGGCAGGCACTCACGCAAGAGCCACATTCAATGCAGTTTTCAAATCGTTCCCATGTAAATATTCCATTTGGTTTCAAAGAATCTTTATTAACCTCAGTCTCTCTTAAATAGGTAGATCCCTTCATATTGTTGACCATAGAAGAGATATCAACAACCAAATCTGAGATCTTTTTAAATGAGTTGAGAGGTTCAATTGTAATTTTATTGTCCTCAAATTCATTCAAGAAAGTCATGCATGCAAGTCGCTCTTTGCTGTTGATTATGCAGGCACATGTTCCACAGGAGCCATGATGACATGAATGTCTGTATGTCAGAGTGGGATCCATCTTTATTCGAATCTCATCCAATGCATCAATTACTGTCAAGGAGCTATCCAAATCAAGTGAGAAATCCATATATTTATCATCCTCTCGTTTTATGGAAATTGAATAGTTTCTAGTCTGTCTGTCCATTTCTTCCCCCTCTGTAATATTCTCTGTAATTAGGTAAGATGATCTCTGAAGTCCTTCCTTTTATATCGAGTCCAACTTTCTTGCATAGCATATCAGATACAACCTCACCCATTGCTCTGAGTGTTGTAGCTTTCCCTCCAACAATGCTTATCATATTATCAACTCCATCATGTTTCTCATGATCTACTGCAATATAATCTCTGCTCAAATTTCTGACACCTTCTGATGTGCTGTGCTTTCCATAAAGTGGTCTAGCTGCTGCCCAAGCTGTATGATATTCCAAATTTTTGAAACAAGGGAAAATATCTATTGCTGATTTATTCAAGAAATCAATATCCTCCTGAGGTACTCTGTTTATATCAGGATTGTCACTGAGCCACTGTGTTGAACCAATTATGGTGAGCTGTCTCTGTGGGACAACAATGTCACCATCACCAGCTTCATGAAGTCGACTTACTACCATATTTGAGATTCTTTTCTTTGCAGCAAGCATTGTTCCAGGAGATGGAGATACTGGTAGATCAATACCTGCAAGCTCTGCAATTTTTCCAGCCCATGGACCACCAGCATTTATGAAGATATCACCAAGGATGGTCTCTTTTTTGTGTGATATATGGTTGATGACAGTAACTGATTCTATGTTGCTTGCATTTTTATTTATTGCAATCACCTCATGGTATGTTTTGATCTCTGCATTGCCTGTCTTAAGAGCACCTGCTGCAAAGCTTATTGCAAGTCTCCATGGATCTATTGTTCCATCGGGAACCATGACGGCAGCTTTGATATTTCTGTTCAATTCTTTTTCATATTCAAAAGCAAGGGATATTGGAATCTCTCTAGCAGGAATATCTGCATCCAGACAGCATTGAATGAAATTATCTTTGTACTGCATATCATCATCGTTCAATGCGACAAACATTCCCATGTTATATTCTATGGCATTGGGAGCAATCTTTCGTAGTAATGCACTTTCCGTCATGCATTCCTTTGCAATGTTCTTATCTCCCATGGCATATCTGGCACCACAGTGTAACTGTCCATGATGTCTTCCTGTTGTTCCACTTGTCAATTCGCCCTTCTCAATCAAGGTAACCTTGAATCCTCTCAGGCATAAATCGTACATGGTAGCAATAGCTGTTCCACCACCACCAATAATAACAACGTGATCATTATTATGAGTCATTACTTATCTCCTTACTGTATTGGGTTAAGTATAACATCAAAAAATAACTAATAATAATAAAAATTGAAATATTTTATAAATCTCCATCTAAACTGGTCCCCATAACTTGGACACCATAAAAAACTTAATCTTCTAGAGAATATCATATTGAACCATATTTTTACAGAGGTTTAGTTGTGGTATACTTAACCTCAATGGAGATTCTTATGGGAAAAAGATATTTTACTGAAGCAGAAGTAAATGAATTAAGAGAAAATCAATATGTAAAAAAAGTAAGTAAGAAGTCTATTAAATATACAGTAGAATTCAAACAGCTTTTTTGGCAAAAATATACAGCTGGTCAATCGCCAAATGATATATTGGAAGAATTAGGATTTAATCTAAATATTCTTAATAGAGAAAGAATATATGGATTAACAAATAACATAAAAAAACAGGCTAAGCGTCTTGAAGGTTTTGCTGATCAAAGAGCTATTAATTCAGGCAGGCCAGCAAGGACTCCAAAGTCAATTGAAGAAAGGGTGAGAGCTCAAGATTTAGAAATCAGAAAGCTCAATCAAAAAGTAGAGTTTCTAAAAAAAAACATCTTTCTAGAGGAACAATATATTCGGTCTCAACAGCAACAAAAAGGAGGAAAAAAGAATATATCCAAGAGCAAATAGCAGATCCAGATAATCTAATTACTATTATGGAACTATGTGAAATAGCTGGAGTATCGCGCTCAGGTTATTACAAATGGCTAAGTACTAAAGAAGCCCGTAGTAGACGAGAGACTCAAGACAGGAAGGACTTTCAACTAATATTGGATGTTTATAACTATAGAGGCTACGCTAAAGGCTCTAGGTCTATTTATATGCATTTAAGAGCACGAGGACACATAATGAATAGGAAGAAGATTCAAAGATTAATGAATAAGTATTCTTTATTCTGCCCTATTAGAAAAGCTAATCCATATAGAAGAATGCAGAAAGCAACAAAGGCAAGCACTTATACCAATAATAAGGCCCAACGTAAATGGAAAAATTTTGCACCAGGTCAAATGATACAAACAGATATTACATATACCTTTTTTAGTGAAAACAATAGCCAAAAAGCTTATCTTTCAACTATGAGAGATGCTTGTACAAAAGAGATATTATCATATGTTCTTTCTGACAATCTTAAAGAAAATTTTGTTCTTGAAACTGTTGATAATTTAATTAAAAACCATGGTAGTCAATTAAGCAAAAACGTAATCTTACACAGTGACCAAGGAGTACATTACTCTGCATTAGAGTATGTGAGAAAGTTAAAGAAACTTAATATTAAACGCTCCATGAGTCGCCGAGGGAATTGCTGGGATAATGCGCCGCAAGAAAGCTTTTTTGGACACATGAAAGATGAGATAGATATTAGCAAATGTAAGACTTTTGAAGACCTAAAACTCTGTATAGACGATTACATGGATTATTATAATAATGACAGATATCAATGGGAGTTATGTAAGATGACACCTAATGAATATAACAAGTATCTTAGAAAAGGAAATTACATTATTTCTAAAAAAGATAAAGGAGAAGTTAAAGTTGCTTAGAAAACAACCTCAACTTCTAGGAAAATATGATAAAAGGATTAAGTTTTTTTAATTTTGTCCTTGAAGTGGGGTCCACTTC
>JALNVT010000221.1 GCA_023231265.1 Sphaerochaetaceae bacterium | reverse complement strand
TGGGTCTATATATTTTGATGATATGCTCTTTGCTTCATCGATTATCCTTACAGATAGAGCCTTGATTGAAGAATCAATTCCTTCTTTGTTGTTCTCCGATGTAAATTTTTGAATTCTCTCATAATCTTCTTTGGGAAACTTTGCATCTATTGGAAGATAAACAACATCCCCTACCTTTCCAGGAAGTTTTATGGCATACTCAACCCTGCAGTTGCTTCCCTTTCTTGTTATTATGTTCTTCTCCCATTGAGATGGAACAAGAATCTCAGATAGAATGTTCTCTGCCTGAAGCTCTCCCCATATACCTCGAGTCTTTATGTTCCCAAGCAATCTGCTCAAATCACCAACACCAGTTGAAAGGCTCTTCATCTCACCAAGAGATGTATGAACACTCTCAAGTTGATCACTTACAATCTTGAAAGACTCATTCAATCTTGTATTCAGAGTCACCGTAAGTTTCTCATCTACCGTATTTCTCATTATATCAAGACGTCTGTCATTATCCTCACGTATCTTTTCAAGCTGAACATAAACCTGTTTGGATAGATTCTCATTCCTGTTCTCAACATTTGATAATGCACTGTTCATATGAGAATCAAATTGAGATAGCTGTGATGAGATGCTGACTCTCTCATTATCGAGCATCTGCAAGAGTTCCTTTCTGGTTTCATTGTTCTGCTTGAGAAGTATCTCTAAATCTCGGTCATCCTTCTTTTTATTCAGCGAGATGATAACGAGAATAAATGTAGCAACTGTTATAGCAAGTGTGATAATAGATAATAAATTCATAGAACAAAGATATCACCAAAAGAACAAAAGAGAAAGTAAGACATGAAATTTGAAAACGACAAAGGTCATCGATTGCTCGATGACCTTCTATCAATGTTTGTTTATTATTTGTAAAATTTATTTAATTCTGAACTAGTCTACTAGAACCACTTCACCATTAGGATATCTCTCTGCTACCCAGTCAACAATCTTCTGACTGTGAAGAGCATCAACCAAAGCTTTGATTTTTGCACTGCTTTCATCGCCTTCTTTAACAGCAACTACGTTTACATAAGGGCTATCTGCACCTTCAACGAAAAGGCCATCACGAATTGCAATCAAACCAGCTGGTATTGCATAGTTACCATTGATAACTGCTGCATCTACATCATCCAAAACACGTGGTAGAGAAGCTGCTTCAATTTCTTGGAAGTCTAAATTTTTAGGATTGTCTTTGATATCGAAAGGTGTTGCTTCAAGTCCAACGCCATCTTTCAATGTTAGAAGACCTGCACTCTGCAACAATAAGAAAGCTCTGCCTTCATTAGTTGGGTCATTTGGAATTGCAATTGTAGCTCCATCTTTAATTTCATCAAGACTTGATGCAACATTTGAATAAAGAGCTAGAGGTTCAATATGAATACCACCAGCTGATACCAAATGAGAACCATGTTCTTTGTTGAATGTCTCTAGGTATGGAAGGTGCTGGAAGAAGTTTGCATCCAACTCACCACTTTCTAATGCTTCATTAGGTGTTACATAATCTGTAAACTCTATGACCTCTAGATCATAACCCTGTGATGCTAGATCCTCTTTAACAAGGTTGAGCATTGCTGCATGTGGTTCTGGTGTTGCACCAATTTTGATGACATTGTTCTCTGCCTGAGAAACTTCTTTTGAACCGCTTGCAAATATAGCTGTAGCACTGATCAATACCAATGCAATTGTAATTAATTTTTTCTTCATTATATTTTTTCTCCCAAATATTATTATAGAAATAATCGTTAAAAGGATATAATTATCCTTCTAGGTTTTATTAAAAAATTCGTATTTTATTTTTTAAATTCAGTATGAGTATGATTTTGGATTTATTTTTAAGTATAGATTATTTAGCCCAGCCGGGCATCATACATAGGGACATCATCATAGAAATAGACTTGTTTTTGATTAATTTGGTCATTCGACATCTCCTTGTAAATTTGAATACAGTGAAACTGTATAATTAAATAAAAATAAAAGCAATACCCCCCATGTATAAATTATGCATATTATTTCATAACATGCAAACCCATAAACAGAATATTAGTATTTTTTATAAAATTATTTACTTATTATGAAAGCAATTAATAATGTTTGATGCAATAATTATTAAATTTTAAAAATTTAGCTCTGATTGTTGTGCTCTGAACATGCCTTTTTTATGGAAAAGAAAAAAAAGAGGTATCCAATGCAAAATACAATGCAATCGAACACCTCATGAATATTGGTATTTTTATTTCTATCTTTTTTTCATCAATCTGGCAACCATTTTATCACCCAAAACTTGCACAACTTCAACAAGAATCAAGATGACAATTACAGATGCAACCATCACATCAGCTCTAAATCTCTGATAACCATAACGTATTGCAAGGTCACCAAGACCACCACCACCAATGGCACCAGCCATTGCTGAATAACCAATCAAGTTGATTATTGTAAGGGTAATTCCAGCTACTAAAGAAGGCATTGCTTCTGGAATCAAAACTTTGTATATTATCTGCCAGTTTGTTGAACCCATTGATTTTGCAGCGAGAACAACGCCAGTATCAACTTCTTTAAGAGCAGATTCTATTACTCTTGCTACAAATGGTGCTGCAGCAATACTCAAAGGAACAATAGCGGCTTTTGTACCGATGGATGTTCCAAGTATGATACGGGATAGAGGAAACAGTACAATCATCAAGATGATGAAAGGAAAAGATCTCAATACGTTTACAATTCTTCCCAGCACCTGATTCAATACAGGATGTGGAATTATTCCACCTTGAGATTCTGCTGCGGTTATGCATAAAAGAACGCCAAGAGGCAATCCCAATGCAAGAGAGAATATTGTGGAGAACACAACCATTTCGAGTGTCTCAACTGTAGCCGAAGTTACTAAAGTCATTAATTGATTCATTATTTATCTTCCTCCACTACGATTCCATATTCTCTCAGTTTCTTCACTGCCTGAGATACAACTTTCTTATCACCTGAAATATCACAAAGGAGAGTACCAATATGAAGATCATCTACATTCTGGACTCCACCACCGCGGATATTGAACTCTACATCAAATTCTTTTGTAATCTTGGACAGAACTGGTTCATCAGTATGAATACCTTTGAAACGTAGTGTGTACAGTCCGCCCTCACTCCATCTGACAATATCATCAGTTCTGGATTCATCAGCAAGATTTGAAAGGAAGTCTTTTGTAACAGCTGTCTGTGGATTGCTGAATAGATCAACAACCTTTCCAACTTCAACAACTTTACCATCATCAAGAACTGCTACGTCTTCACATGCATCTCTTACAACTTCCATCTGGTGAGTTATCATGACAACAGTGAGACTCATTTTCTTCTGAATATCTCTTATTAGATTCAAAATAGAGCGTGTGGTCTGAGGATCAAGAGCACTTGTTGCTTCATCGCAGAATAAAATATCTGGTTCTATGGATAGAGCTCTAGCAATTGCAATTCTTTGTTTCTGCCCTCCTGAAAGTGTACTGATTGGTGCATCACCACGACCTTCAAGATCAACCAAAGCCAAAAGTTCTTTAACTCTCTTTGCAATGTACTGTTTATCCATCTTTTGAATTTCCATAGGATAAGCAATATTTTCACCTGCAGTTCTAGACGCAAAAAGATTGAAGTTCTGGAAAATCATTCCAATTCTTCTTCGCTGCGCTATTAAAGCATCTTTTTTTAGGTTATCTATTCTTTTATCGTCAAAATAGATCTCTCCCTCATCACATTTCTCAAGAGTGCTGATCAATCTAACTAATGTAGATTTACCTGCACCACTCCTTCCAATGATACCAAATACGGTATTTGAGGGTATTGTAAGACTAATATCGTCTACGGCATGTAGGTCGCCGTAAGAACGTTTTAGATTCTGTAACTTAATTTGCATAGTCACTCCAATCAAACATTGATATGGTATTCTAATAAAGAAAAAGAATTAACACAAGGATTGTTAAATTTTTTTTACTAAATTCCTATAGATTTTATATGGATAAAGAGCAAATAAAAAGCTCACCCAATTGAAGGATGAGCAAAAATATATTATTTAAAAGGAAAAAACACAAACCTTCTAAAAAAAGCAAAATAAAAGATCTGGCAACTATCTACTCTCCCACATACTTGTAGTACCATCGACGTAAGAGCGCTTAACTGCCGTGTTCGGGATGGGAACGGGTGTGTCCACTCTGCTATTGTCACCAGACC
>JALNVT010000220.1 GCA_023231265.1 Sphaerochaetaceae bacterium | reverse complement strand
GTTTGTGCAGTGGGAGAGGGAGTCCTGCTATCAAATATATCACCACTTATTAGCAATAAATCAACATCGTTATCTTTTATGGTTTCTATCAAAAATTCAAAGAATTTCTGATGCGTATCAGTCAATCTGAGTTTCAGCAGCTGCTTTCCAATATGTAAATCACTTGTATGAAGTACTTTCAAAATTATATCCTTTTTATGAAAAAAATCCACGCTGAGTACAGATTCCAAAAAGTTTCTATACAGCAGAGTGGATTCATTTATTTATAATAAATTAATATTTTAAATTCTTAATCTCTCTTTTGGCTTCTCTATGGAGATCTCTTTCTTTGATCACATTCTTTTTATCGTATAGAGCTTTACCTCGAGCAAGACCAACTTCCATCTTCACAAGATTTCCTTTCAAGTAAACTTTTGTAGGAACAAGGGTCAGACCTTTTTCATTTACCTTTCTATTCAATCTTTTGATTTCTTGCTTATGAGCCAATAGATGTCTTTTTCTACCAGGATCATGATTGAATATAGATCCCTGTTTGTAAGGTTGTATTGTAAATTGAAGAAGCATCAACTGGCCATCTTCAATAACAACATAGCTGTCTGTAAATGAAAAACGTCCCTCTCTTATACTTTTAACTTCAGTACCAACAAGGCTCATTCCACATTCTATTGTTTCAACCATTTCATAGTTGAAAAATGCCTTTTTATTTTTTTGTAATAATTTATAATTGTTTTTATCGTTTTTAGCCATTATGTCCTCAAATTTATCTGTGTTTATAATATCTTTAAATATAGCAAACATTTTTATAAAAGTAAAAGAGAATTGCAATATTAAATGGTGAAATGAGCGTTTGCAGCCAATAAAATTTAATAATTATGAAATTGTAAAATAAAAAAAATTTTGCAGCAATCACAAGATTAAGTGGAATCAGTTTTATAAAATATGCAGCAATCTATTTATATATCACAATTACAGTATGAAGAGTTCACCTTCTGATCCAACATTCAATCATGCACAAGATTTAAAGAGGAACAGTTATGAGTTGAAAATTTTGAAGTGAATTCAATGAATTTTCTATCAATAAAAGGAATATTATGAAATCAATATCAGACATAATTCCTATATTTTGATACCAATTGCCCTTGTATTATTAAGGACATTATCAATTCGATTTTTATTAATTTTTGTTGCCAAATTTGAATGATTGGATGAAAAGTTTTGAATGATACTTAGAAATCTAACACCCTAAGAAATTTAAATCATATAACAAATTTGAATAAAGCTTTATTATCTCAAATGGGCATAAATAATCAATAGTATCAAGATTTTTATCTGACAAATGTCGATTAATAAGTACATCTATTTGAGCAAATTTTATGTGCAAAACCAACTCAAAATACAGTAAATCTAACTACAAATGAGGGCAAAATTGGTGATTTTTTGATAAAATTGACATCAAATCTTAATAATCTGTAGAGATAAATTATACACTTATTAAGATAAATTCTCTCTCAATGGTCCTAATTCTCCATATAAAAAATCTATCATTTTGATAAATTTTTTTTGGGATAAAATCAGTACAAATATATCTATTGGAAATGTTTTTTTCCAGAAAAAACTGAAAATCTAGATAATTTTATGATTTTTCATACAAATTATCTATGTAAAATGCAAATTTGCTTAAAAAAAATTATTTTTTTCAAAATCACTATTTATAGTAGTAATAATAAAATAGCTCAAAAATTGTATAATAAAACTTTACAAGTAGATAAACTTTTATCAAAAAACCTAAAAAAAATGTTTACAAATTTAAAAAACGGGTGTAGCGTATAATAAATAAAAAAATAGTGATAAATTTTTATCTATAAAATTTAATTGAATAGTTTTTCTTATCACTGGAAGTATATTTTAAATACTTTTTATTTCACAATATGATTTAAAAATCATAGAAGAAGGTTTTATGAGTAAGAAAGAGTACATGTCTGTTTCTTTTGGTGTTGCTTTTGTGTGGTTTACAACACAATTCGGTGGTGGTTTTGCGTCTGGTGCACAATTGTTAGTGTATTTTGTAGATTTCGGAATTTGGACATTGATAACTCCAATTTTAGCTCAACTGATGGGAGCTTTTTTCCAGTGGTATGGTTTGAGATATGCGTATAGACATAAGACCTATGACTATCGTTCATTTACAGATAGTTTCTTTGGCAAATATAAGATGATTTTTTCTAACCTTTATGAGTTAGTATACATAATCTTGATCTGTCTTGCTCCAGCAGTAGCTTTTGCAACAGGTGGAGCTACAATGCATGAATTGCTTGGTATTCCTTACATGCTTTGTACTTTCATTGTTGGTATTGCAATTTTCTTCTTGACCATTTTTGGAACAGATTTAGTTAGAAAAGCTGCATCTACAATTTCAATCATCATCATTGTTGGTCTTTTAGGAGTTTATATTCCTAACATCATCGCACAGTGGTCAACAATTACAGCTAATATTGGTACTTTATCTGCAGAAAAAGCTCCACTTTGGCCTGCTATTAAGCAATGCTTCTTATATGGTGCATTCCAATTGGCTTCAATTGGTCTATTCATGCAACATGCAAAATCATTCCAAAGTGAAAAAGATGCTAAAACATCAATGGTTTATGGTTTCTTAATCAACTCATTTGTTATTGTAATGTGCACAATCGGTATGTTAGCAATAATCAATAACCCAGAATTACACAATGTAAGTGTTCCAACTCTATTGTTGGTTAAAACAGGTGTTGGTGCTTCAGTACTCACTCCAGTTATCTCACTGTTGATTATTTTAGGTGCTATCTCAACTGCTGTTAACATGATTGCAGGTGTTGTAGCTAGATATGTAAATGCTTGGGAAAAAAATGAAGAAGTTGAAGTTGCTAAAACAAAACGTAAGAAGAGAACTATTATCGTTGCTTTAATTGCTGATGTAATTGCTTTCTCAGTTGCTCAATTTGGATTAATTCCTTTAGTAGCTAAAGGTTACAAATACTTAGGCATCATAACAGTAATTGTTATCATCATTCCATTCATAATTCATATGATCAGTAGTTTGGGAAAAGATAAATAAATTTCTAAAAAAAAATAGATTTCATGCTGGCATGTAAAAAGTGCCAGCTTTTATAGGAGAATTGATATGAAAAAATTACTTGAAGGCGTAAAAGTAGTTGAAATGGCAAATTTTATTGCAGCAGCTTCTGCTGGTAGATTCCTTGCTGATTGTGGAGCTGATGTAATTAAAGTTGAATCTGCTAAAGGTGATCCTTTAAGATTCACTGCACCTAGTGAAGATAGACCTTTGGATATGTATGAAAATACCACATGGGAATTAGAAAATGCTAATAAAAAATGTATTTCTGTTAACCTAAGAACTGAAGAAGGTAAAGAACTATTGTTTAAAATGCTTGAAGATGCAGATGTTTTCATCACAAACTGGAGAATACAAGCATTGTTGAGAGCAGGTCTAGATTACGAAACTCTTAAAGTTAAATTCCCAAAATTGGTTTATGCAATTTGTACTGGTTATGGTGAAAAGGGCCCAGATAAAGATCTTCCTGGTTTCGATTTCACAGCATTCTTTGCAAGAGGTGGTTATCTTGAAACTCTTCGTCAAAAAGAAGGCAAACCAATGAATGTAGTACCAGGTGTTGGTGATCACAATGTTGGAATGAACCTTGCAGCTGGTATCTGTGCAGCATTGTACCATGCTAAAGTTACAGGTCATGGTGAAAAAGTTGAGACTTCATTGTTTGAAACAGCTATTTATAACATGGGTATGATGGTTCAGGCAGCCAATTATGATTTGGGTGCAAACAACTATCCTATCAATACAAGACAACGTCCACAGCCTTTCCTTTCTGCTTGGAATACAAAAGATGATAGATACATCCAAACTTGTATGCCTGATTACAATACATATTACAACAGATTCATGGAAGCTATTGGAAGAGCGGATTTAATTGACAATCCAACATATTTCCCAATTCAGAACTTGATTAAGAATCAAAAATCTCAGTTCATGTATGACCTAATCATGGATGCATTCAAGACAAAGAATGCTGATGAATGGGACAAAATCTTAAGAAAATTTGATCTACCATTCAGCTTGGCTCAGAACTGGAAAGATATTTTAAATGATGAACAGGCATGGGCAAATGATTGTCTTTACAAAATGAAGTATGACAACGGAAATGAAAGAGTTCTTGTTAGAATGCCTGTTAAGTTTGAAAACATGGGTATTCCTGAATACAACAAAGGACCT
>JALNVT010000219.1 GCA_023231265.1 Sphaerochaetaceae bacterium | reverse complement strand
TTCAAATATCACAGATGCAGTATTGGAAGAGCAGCAAAGATGGCAAGAAAGGCCTCTAGAATCTCTTTATTCTTTTGTCTTTGTAGATTGTACTTATGTTTCTATAAAACAAGAGATAGGTGCCAAAAAATGCGCTGTATACGTTGTTTTGGCCTATAATATGGAAGGTCGTAAGGAAATCCTTGGGCTATGGATAGGTGAAACTGAAGGTAAACATGTCTGGATGCAGATCTTTGATGAGTTGAAAACTCGTGGTGTCAAAGACATTCTATTTATGTCCAGTGATGGTGTTGCTGGAATGGAAGATGGAGCTAAGGCTATATTTCCTTCAACAATTTTTCAGAGGTGTGTAGTTCACCTGATCCGAACCTCTTTGAAGTATGTTCCTTCTAAAGATTATAAAGCTTTTACCAAGGATTTGAAGACTGTTTATGGAGCAAAAACTCTTAAATCAGCTGAAGCTGCTTTTGAGAGATTGAAGCAGAATTGGAGCAAGTATCCAGGTGCTGTTGATACATGGGTCAGGAACTGGAAATACATTGAACAATTATTCCATTATACCAGTGATATCCGCAGAGTTATGTACACAACAAATGTTATTGAGTCTGTCAATTCCAGTCTGAAGAAAGTTGTTAAAAAGGGATCTTTTGCTAATGATGATGCAGCACTAAAGATACTGTATTTACGAGTTAGGGAATTGGATAAGAAATGGGAAACAGGCCGAATGCGTAACTGGTCTCAAGTAAGAAACCAGCTATACATTGTGCCTGAAATTAGAGGGCGAATCGAAAAATATATATAATATTTTTAAAAATAGTAAAATAACTTACACATTAGGATTGACTCTCCCACTTTAACATTTTCTTACTTATAAAGATATTATTACCATTTAACTTGTAAGTTTCCACTCAAGAATTGCTAAAACTTTATCATCACTTTGTTGTATTTTAGCTGTACCTGAATGAAGAGTTACAACTTGAGAAACTATTGCAAGTCCAAGGCCATTACCACCACTTGTTCTGCTCTTGTCTCCACGTTCCCATGGTTCAAAGAAATCGACACTATCGTCAATTGTTCCTGTATTAGCAACTCTTATACTATTTCTCTTTATAATGACTTCTACACCGGTTGGTGACTCTTTTAGAGCATTATCAATCAATTCTTTAAGAGCCAATTTCATTGTAGTGAAATCACAATATATTTGGTCAGATGTAACATCAAATTTGACATCTTCATATTGTTTGTTGGCTCTCTTCAAATCATTTACAAAAACTTCTGCATCATTATTTTGAATATGAATTGCTTGTTCAGGACTCTGCAAAGATGAATATAAAACTACTCTGTTTATTTTATTTGCTAAATCAACCTGTTCTTTTTTTAATGTTTTAATCGTCTCTTGAGTTAAAGGGAATATTCCATCCTGCATTCCATCAATAAGCAATGTCATAGATGTAATTGGAGTGTTGAGATCATGTGTTATTGAATTGAGCCAAGCTTTTCGGCTCTTTCTGTTTGCAGATAGAGATTCATCCAAAACATGTATTGTATCAATAATCTCTTGATGTTCTTCAATCTTACTGTCATTTGGAAGTACAAGATTTTCTTCACCATTTGAAAGTTTGTTCAAGGCATCTTTAATTAAGTTTGTAGAATTCTGAGTTAACTTACTGAATCTGTAACTTAAAATCAAAGCTATCAACATTGACATAACAAAACAAATTATCAGCCACTTTGAAGCTTCTCTCACTACCATAGCAGTTGCTGCATAAGTTGAAGGACTGTAGCTCAGAACATCCACGCTGAATGCATAGTTACCACGTAATGATACTATCAAACTACCACTTATATAACTTTTTTTGATATTAGATGGGAATTCTAATACTCTATATTCAGTATCACGAGCATCAGAAAAATCTAAACTAACAGTTGTATCTTCTAAATCAAGATACGCCAATTTATCTCTAACTTTTAAATTCTTAAATTCACTTTCATCAACATCCAACCCTTTTTCAAGATTTGTTGTTTCAGTACTTTTTAATGATCCACTGATTTGAGATAGAGCATCTCCAAGTTCAGTTACACCAAGAGAATAAATTATTTTATCGTCTGTATCTCTAAATAATAATCCTGATATTCTTTTATCAGCTAGAGCAGCTCCGTCAGCTATCTTGATAAATTTTCCAAAACTCATCTCACCTTGCGAATTAGATACACTGGCTGTGACTCTTTGGCTGAACGTATCGAAGCTCTGTTCTATCCAACTGTTTTTAGCATTTGTATAAAACACAGACATGGTAGCTATAACAAATATCATGATTATAACTGCCACACTAATTATATTTATAAATGTTCTGAAAAAAATTTTTCTCATCAACTCTTAATTACTCTTGAACGCCTACAAAACGATATCCATATCCTCGAACAGTTTCAATCCAAGAATTTTCACCAAGTTTCGCTCTTATATTTTTTATATGAGTATCGACAATTCTTTCATATGATTCACTTGCATAATCAAAGCATTCTTCAAGTATTTGAGAACGTGTGACAAGTAAGTGTTCATGATCAATTAGACAAAGTAGTACTCTCCACTCTGCAGCTGTCAATACAATTGATTCACCATCGACTGCAATCTTATGAGCGATTCTATCTATCTCAATTGATTCATCATCGAATGTAAATTTCTGTTTTTCTGGCATCTCTTCAGTATTAGAACTAACTCTTTTCAAGATAGCTTTAACACGTAGTACCAGCTCTTTTGGAGAGAATGGTTTGGTAATATAATCATCTGCACCTAATTCAAAACCTAATATTCTATCAGATTCTTCACCACGAGCTGTCATAAAAATAACAGGTACATCAGATTGTTTTTTAATCTCACGAACAAATTCAAATCCATCACCATCTGGTAACATGACATCTTGAATTAAAAGACTTGGCACTTTTTTAGCAAAACCTTCTCTTGCACTTGTTAAGTTCAAGAAAACATCACAATCAAAATCTGACATTTCTAGATACTGCTTCACTCCAGTTGCAATTACTTCATGATCCTCTACGATGTAAATTAAGTCTTTTTGTTCTGAACTTTCCATTTCTATTCCTTCCTTGGGATGTGTATTTATTATTGATTTAAGTTATCATTTTATTCAAGAGTATTTTTCTCAAATACATCAAACTACACAGTAGTTATATACTAGCTCTGTGAAACCTCTGTGTTATCATCATCCATTCTTTTAAAAATTCTTTTGCTGATAATTTTATACATTATAAGCGAATAAGTTACAGAAAGAGTATCAGCAACTGGTTCTGCTACAAAGACACCTACTGTTGGATCGTTGAAGAAGTGTGGCAATATGTAGATCAAAGGTATCAATAGGATAAGCTTTCGTAAGATAGCAATAGATACTGAAACTTTAGCTTGTCCTGTAGATATCATGAAATATTGTACTGCTCCTTGCAGTCCGAATATACCAGAAGCCAATGCATAAATTCTTAAAGAATTAATAGAATAATTTATCAATGCTGCATCTGATGTAAATATCTTTATAAATATTATAGGGAATAATTCAAATAAAGCAAACATTATTAGTGTATATGAGACATTCATTTTAAACATGAAGTGTGTAGCATCGACTGTTCGTTGTTTGTTATTCGCTCCATAGTTATATCCAATAACTGGTTGTGCACCTTGGTCAAAACCAAACATTGGCATTCTACATAATTGAAGAAGAGATGATAATATAGTCATAGACCCAACGGCTATATCGCCTCCATACTTCAATAAAGATGAATTGAATACGAAAAGCAGAGCACTTTCTGTACTTGTCATTATGAAAGGTGCAATTCCTAATCCAAGGCATGGTCCGAATATTTTCCAGTGCAATCCAAGATTTCTAACTCTCAATTTTAAAGGGGATTTTCCTTTTGTCAAAAATTGCAGTACCCAAAGAGCAGATATTGTTTGCGATATAATAGTTGCAATGGCTGCCCCCTTAACTCCAAGTCCAAAGCCAAATATGAATATAGGATCAAGGATGATGTTTGTTATAGCACCAATTATTACGGTCTGCATTGCTTTATTTGTAAAGCCTTGTGCAGATATGAATGCATTCATTCCAACAGATAGCAAAACTGATATTGTTCCAATTGCATACAAACCAAGATAGCTATCAGCATATTCAATTGTATTCAAACTTGCACCGAATAAAAAAAGAAGATTCCTTTTATATTTCAAAATTGAAAAAGTAAGTACCAATCCAATTAGAACAAGAAATGTAAAACT
>JALNVT010000218.1 GCA_023231265.1 Sphaerochaetaceae bacterium | reverse complement strand
CCCTTAACGAGAGTTGAAACTCCATACATTTCACTCAACTCTTCAGCAAATGATGATAGATTGCTCTCTCCATCAAGCTTCTTGTTCAGTAGCAGTTCTGCTTCAAAGAGATTTGGAGTGATTACTGTTGCTATAGGGAAAAGATGAGTCTTCAGTGCTTCAATTGCATCATCTTTTATAAGTTTGAAACCAGAAGTTGATACTGCTACCGGATCCAACACTATATTCTTTGCATCATATTCATTTAACTTTTTGGCAATCGATTCAATGATTTTCACATTAGATACCATTCCAATCTTTATGGCATCAGGAACAATATCAGAGAAGATTGCATCAAGTTGCTCCTCAACAAAGGAAGGATTTACATCATCAATGCTTATGACTCCCATTGTATTTTGAGCTGTTAGAGAAGTTATGACACTCATTCCATACACTCTATTGGCAAGCATTGTTTTCAGATCTGCTTGGATTCCTGCACCGCCACTGCAATCAGAACCAGCAATAGTCAAAACATTTTTCATCACTTATTCCTCTCTGAAATCTTCAATGTAATAATCACATAGGTCTTGTATGCTCTCTTTATTGTTGCCGTCATACACACCGACGGTGAAATATCCATTTTTCTTCAATGTTTTAATTGCAAATGCAGAGTCTTCAAATACAAGCACATCTTCTTTTTTGACATCAAGTTCTTTTATTATTTCATCACAGATTTTGGTGTCTCTTGCTTTCGATGACCCAATCTGTGATTCACTCTTTACTATTGTGAAATACTTATAAAGATTGTTGTTCTTAAGAACTGCTTTGCAGAGCTTTTCGGTTGAGGCTGTAGCAACAGTCAAGATTGTTCCATTGTTGTACATCTCTTCTATGAACTCTTTTGTACCAGATTTCAATTTTATTGAATGTGCATATAGATCATATATCTTGTCTGTTATCTCCAGGCGAATTGTTTCAAGACTTTCCTTCAATCCATATTCTTTTTTAAGAAATTCTGATGATTCTTCCAAACTCAATTCCAATACAGTCTCATCGAGGCCTTTATGAGGTATCAAGTCTTTATCCTTTATGTAAGTTGATGCAAGATTTTTCCAAACACCAAGACTATCAATCAAGGTTCCATCAAGATCATAAATATGTACAGGTCTGTTGTTCTTGTAGAAAGCCTGTGTGCATTTTTCTTTGAGCTCTTTTGTTGATTTTACAATATCATCACTGCCAAATATTGCAGAAACAATTGCAACACCATTCAATCCTGATTTTGTAAGAGCCACTATATTGTTGACTCCCACTCCTCCAATACCACATGTTGGAATCGGAGATATTTTGGTTATTTCATTTAGAGTTTCCGGAGTCACCTCTACAGCATCAAGTTTGGTGCTAGTTCTAAATATTGCACCTATACCCAAATAATCAGCACCGTCATAGACAGCGGAAATTGTCTCTTGAACAGTTTGAACAGAGACACCCAAAATCTTATCAGGACCAATTGCTTCTCTGATGGCTCTGATATTGCCATCTTCCTGTCCAATATGGATTCCATCTGCATCGACTCTTTTCATAACTTCCAAATTATCATTGATTATGAGCTTTATATTATTTTTATGACAGAGCTCTTTGATCTCAAGACCCTCTTTTACAAAGTCATCGTCTGATAAATGTTTCTCACGTAATTGAAGAAGTGTTATTCCACCCTTTATTGCTTTTTCACATTGGTTGTAAAGAGAATCTCCATCTTCAACCCATGATCTATCTGTTACAGCATACAGAAGCATTGCTTTTTTGAGATAATTCTTTTTAGAATCTTTCATACTTTCCTTTTTCCTTTATGTCTCTTGCATCAATCTTGCTTATCTCATCAATCAGATAGGTTCTGAAAGAAGTGTTGCCCAAGTTATTGTCTTTGACTTTCTTAGCTGCTTTCTCTCCAGCTATTCCCATACAAACGACAGCAGCTGCAGTTGATTCAAATATATCTTCAGGATTGGCAGTTATAAATGATGCAATAAGTGAAGATAGCATGCAACCTGAGCCTGTTATATTGCTCATCATTGAATCACCATTTCTTATGATTATTGTTTTATCCTCACTTGATACGATATCAATTTCACCTGTGATTACAATTATAGCACATGTAGACTTTGAAAGCTTTCTTGCAAATTCAACAACACTTTTCAATGTTGAATCACTTACCATATCATCAGAGCAGGCATCAACACCAAATGATTTCTTTGAACCTGTAGCAATTGATTTTATCTCAGATATATTTCCTTTTATTACAGAGAATTGAATGTTATCAATCAATCTCAATGCAGATTCTGTACGATAAGCAGATGCTGCAAAACCAACAGGATCAAATGCAACAGGATGATTCAAATCATTGGCAATTTTACCTGCAACAAGCATTGACTCAACCACTCTATCATTGAGTGTTCCCATATTGATATTCAAACCACCACAGATGGTCTGAATATCAGCCACCTCTTTAATTTCATCAGCCATAATTGGTGATGCACCAATGGCAATTGTTATGTTTGCACAATCATTTACAGTTACGTAATTGGTGATATTGTGAACCAAGGCTCCATTCTCTCTGAGTTTTTTAAGACAATTCTCTAACATTTCTTCTCTCTCCTATTTTGTTTGTTATTATTGTTATAAGACATATTGCAATCATCACTGGGAATGTAATTCCAAATGGTGTGTTGCATTGCATGAGCACTCGATAAAGGATAAATCCAATTATCCACAGAATTAAATTGGTGTTATCGACATTCAAAGAACTTGAATCTTTGTGCAAGAAAAAATGATCTGCAATCATTATGGAAATCATTGGAGCAAAGAAAGAGCCAAGAAGATACAGAAATGATTCAAAGTTAGATATCGGAGTGAACAGAGCAAGAATCACACCCAAGAGTGTCACTGCAGAAGATATTTTCTTCTGACTCAGATTCTTTTTGATTGAAAGAGAGCTTATTCCTGCAGAGTAAACATCCAAGAAAGTCGTTGTGACTGTTGAAAATACAACAATCATGATGGCTGTTAAAGGAAGTCCTGCACGGTTCAAGATCAGCTCTATATTGCTAGAGCCGCAGTATATTGCACCACCAAGTCCTATCACATACATCCAGATGCTAACAAACGAATACACAAGAGTTGCAGTAAGTGCACCATTTCTGTTTTTATCATCATCTTTTGTGTAATCACTTATGAGAGGCAACCAAGACAGAGGCATAGCAACACTCAATTCAACTGCAAAGCCAAAGCTCATAGTTGAATCCAATGGAGGTTGCACTGCCGTTCCTTTGAAAACAACTCGAGACATCACTATGGTAAGTATCATAAGAAGTGACATCGCTGCAATGTTTATGTATTTGATGTTGTTTATGCCAATGAGAACCCAAACGAGAATGAAAGCTCCAATTATTACTGACCAGAAAGTGATTCCCAAAGCTACCACTGAATCTGCTGCGTATGCACCAGATATAATCATTATGGCAGTCCAACCAACAAGAGATATTATGTTGATTGAGGAAAAGAATAATCCTCCCCATTTACCAAATGATAGCTTGGTTGTTTCCATTGAGCTCTTACCTGTGTCACATCCGATGACTCCCGCTAGATACAGTAAAATACCACCAATCAGATGACCAAGCAGTATCGCAAGAAGTGCCTTTGTGAAACCAAGTGGCGCCAAAAAAGTACCCGTCAATATCTCTGCAATAGATAGTGCAGATCCAAACATAATAAGTGTAGTTGAAAAAATATGATTGCTAGATCTTTCCATTTTGTCTCCTTTCAGGAAAGACTTGTACAATTCCTTGAAAAAAGTTAAACAGAAATATCTATAAAGCTTCCTACGTTGGCATTATCCAAATCAGGTTTAAAAAGGGTCAAAGTCTTTAACTTTATCTCAGCCTGTAGAACAGCAAGCTCCCCTGTAAATATTAAAATATACATATATTGATAGCCCCTAAATAAAAACATGTCAATAGCCAATAATTCAGATTCATCTCTCTCTCGTACATTACAGACAGTAAAAATATTTTAAATGAAGGTCCAGAATTTCAAAGAATTCAAAATATTAATGCAGGAAGATTCTCCTATTTTTTTTTACAATTGTTTGAATTTCAAACGCCTTTTTTATAAGATGCATCAACAAAATCTAAGAATTCTAGAACCAACATATTGTTAGATTTAATCTTTTTTTATTGAAAACAAAACCTATAAAAAGATATTATTCAGCACAAATAAATAGTCATCTCCAAACCATAATATGAT
>JALNVT010000217.1 GCA_023231265.1 Sphaerochaetaceae bacterium | reverse complement strand
TGGAACATACTGTGCTGCTCCGCTTGAAATTTTAATTACAGTTTCATTTGCTTGTACAGATCTTCTTTCGGGAATGATTACTAAATCTACAGCAAATTGATCACATGAACGTAGGATTGCTCCCAAGTTATGAGGATCTGTTATTCCATCCAATATTAAAACAAGATAATCTTCACCATCTTTTAGATCGCCAATAAAAGAGCTTACAGAAGTAGTGTTAACTCTGCTTGTACCAGATTTTCTTACACCACCAAGGTCCAAAATTGCACCTCTGTGATCAACACCTGGCATCATTTTATCCATATCAGTCATTGATACTTTTTTAACAGCGACCTTACCAGTAAAACGTGCTACTCTTTCTAAATCTTCGTTCTTTGCGCCTTTACCACGACAAAGAAATAATGTGGAACCGTTTGGAGCTATTTTAAGCCCTTCTTCAATGGCATGATGGCCATAAATCTTTTCACCCATGTAATTACTCCTACCATGACACTATAACTTTTAAAGGCTATAAGTCAATAAGAAAGCTGGCTCAAACAGCATTATCGTTTTGATAAAACTCTTTAAAGTCAGCTCGTCTTACAATATTTAATTGTTAATTTTTAGTTCTGAAAAGGAACTGGTTTAGGAGATGTATTGTCACCTAAATGTTTAGCTAAATCTTTCATTGCAGCTTTAGCTCTAAGTCCCATATGTGTAGGTACTTCAACTTGAATCTTGATATACATATCACCACGTTTGGTTGCATTTCTATCAGTTGGAATACCATAAGATTTCACTCTCAAGATCTTTCCAGATTGAGTACCTGATGGAATTTTAACCTTAACAGTCTTACCATCTATTGTTGGTACACTGATTTCATCACCCAGTGCTGCCTGTGTAACATTGATAGGAATCTGTACATAAACATCAAAGTTATGTCTTACAAAATATTTATGTGGTCTTACGTTCACATAAACATATAAATCACCAGAAGGACCACCATTAGCTCCTGCATCACCCATGCCTTTAAGAACAACACGAGATCCATCATCAACACCTGCTGGAATAGAAACCTTAAGTTTCTGCTGCTTTCTAACAGTTCCTGTACCATTACAGTCACTGCAAGGATTTTCAACAACACGACCTGTACCATTACAGTTTGTACAGGTAGAAGCTACAGCAAAGAAACCGCTGTTTCTTCTTACCTGTCCAGTACCATTACATACAGGACAAACTTTAGTTCCACCAGATTTAGAACCTGATCCATGACATGTTTTACATGCAATCTGATGAGCATAATTTAATTCAATTTTCTTACCAAAAGCAGCTTCTTCAAAGTCTAGTGTTACATCATATCTTAATGAAGAACCAACGTTTGGACCGCTGGAACCTCTGCGGCCTCTGGACTGGCCTCCGCCACCGCCAAAGATAGAGGAGAAAATGTCTTCAAAGCCACCGCCTCCGCCACCGAAGATATCACTAAAATCACTGTAAACATTTGAATAGTCATGACCACCAGCCATACCATCAATACCAGCAAAACCAAATTGATCGTAAGTTGAACGTTTCTTTTCATCACTCAATACTTCATAAGCCTCGGTTGCTTCTTTAAAACGGTCCTCAGCGGCTTTGTCTCCTGGATTTTTATCAGGATGGTTGGCAATAGCTAATTTTCTATATGCCTTTTTAATTTCTGCTGGGGTTGCTTGTTTTGAAACACCCAAGACTTCATAATAATCACGTTTTGCCACAATAATTTTCCTTGAATTGGTTACTCTTTAAAACACATCATGTTATAGGCATGATGTGTTTTGAGTTAATATATCTTTTTTTAGCCTATTAATCTACAACTTCAAAGTCAGCATCTTCTGCACCATTGGTGTTAGAATCTCCGCCGTTACCCTTCTTAGGATCATCGTCTGGAGTAGGACCTGCTTGAGGACCAGCCTGTGGGCCAGCACCTGGAGCTCCTTGCTGTGCGTTTGTATCTTTGTAAACTTCTTCAGCTAGTTTGTAAGCAGCTTGTTGTAAAGCATCGCTCTTAGCTTTGATGTCTTCAGCGCTTGCATTCTGATCAGCTAGAACAGTCTTAACTTCAGCAAGAGCAGCTTCAATAGCACTCTTATCTTCAGCTGAAACCTTATCACCGTAATCCTTTAGAGATTTTTCGGTTGAGTAAGCCAAACCATCAGCTTCATTTCTTGCATCAATCTTAGCTCTTTCTTTCTTATCTTCTTCAGCGTTAGCTTCAGCGTCTCTTACCATCTTATCGATATCAGCATCGCTCAAACCTGATGAAGTCTCAATTCTGATCTTCTGTTCCTTACCAGTACCAAGATCCTTAGCAGATACATGAACAATACCGTTTGCATCAATATCAAATGTTACTTCAATCTGAGGAACGCCACGTGGAGCTGAAGGAATACCAACTAAGTCGAAGTTACCTAAAGTTCTGTTCTGTGCAGCCATTTCTCTTTCACCCTGCAATACATGAATTGATACAGCAGTTTGACCATCAGCAGCAGTTGAGAAGATCTGAGATTTTCTTGTTGGGATAGTTGTGTTTCTTTCGATCAACTTAGTACTTACACCACCAAGAGTTTCAATACCCAATGATAGAGGAGTTACATCCAATAGAAGAACGTCTTTAACATCACCACCTAAGATACCACCTTGAATAGCTGCACCCATTGCAACAACTTCATCAGGGTTAACACCTTTGTGAGGTTCTCTTTCAAATAGAGC
The DNA here is from genome assembly GCA_023231265.1 of Sphaerochaetaceae bacterium. Classification (GTDB taxonomy): domain Bacteria; phylum Spirochaetota; class Spirochaetia; order Sphaerochaetales; family Sphaerochaetaceae; genus Pleomorphochaeta. The sequence continues at coordinate 1,584 of JALNVT010000217.1, read as the reverse complement.
TTTAACAGCATCTTGAACACAAGGAATACGAGATGAACCACCAACTAGGATAACTTCATCGATATCGCTTGCAGTTAAGCCAGCATCTTTCAATGCGCTCAAACAAGGTTGTTTTGTTCTTTCAACTAAAGGTTGAATCATCTGTTCGAAACGAGCTCTTGTCAAACTCATCTGTAGGTGCTTAGGACCTGTTGCATCAGCTGTGATGAAAGGAAGGTTGATATCTGTGTTGTTTGAGTTAGATAATTCAATCTTTGCTTTTTCAGCTGCTTCTCTCAATCTCTGTAGAGCCATTTTGTCGCTCTTTAGATCAACACCAGTTTCTTTCTTAAATTCTTCAACCATCCATTCGATGATTACCTGGTCAAAGTTATCACCACCAAGGTGTGTATCACCGTTTGTTGATTTAACTTCAAATACGCCGTCACCTAATTCTAGAATAGAGATATCAAATGTACCACCACCTAAATCATAAACAGCAATCTTTTCATCTTTTGAATTGTCGCCTTTACCAAAGCCATAAGCCAATGCTGCAGCAGTTGGTTCGTTAACAATACGTTTTACTTCAAGTCCTGCAATCTTACCAGCATCTTTTGTTGCTTGTCTCTGTGCATCGTTGAAATAAGCAGGAACTGTTACAACAGCTTCTGTTACAGGTTCACCAAGATAATCTTCAGCAGTTTTTTTCATCTTCTGCAATACAGCAGCTGAAATTTCTTGTGGAGAGTATTCTTTTCCACGGATATCTACTTTAATAGAACCACCGTTTCCTGATTGTACTTTATAAGGAATTGTAGATAATTCTGATGGTACTTCATTGAACTTACGTCCCATGAATCTCTTGATAGAGTAAACTGTGTTTTCTGCGTTTGTTACAATTTGGTTCTTTGCAGGTTGTCCAACCAAACGATCACCTTTAGCGGTATAACCAACAATTGAAGGAGTTGTTCTCTGTCCTTCTGAGTTTGCAATAACTAATGGTTCATTACCTTCCATTACAGCAACACAACTATTTGTTGTACCTAAATCAATACCAATTATTCTTCCCATAATATATTTCTCCTGTTCTCATTTATATTCATTTTATAAATTATTTTTTTAATCTATTTTAAAAATAGTAATTCTTTTTTTAAACGTCAACTAAAGTGGCTTACCAACTTTAACTTTTGCTGGTCGAAGTACTCTATCGTGTAGAATATAACCACTACCAAGCTCTGCAATTACTACTTCTTTATCATAATCTTCGCCTTGCTCCATCATGTATGCTTCATGTAGAGATGGGTCAAATTCTTCGCCCTTACAAGCAATTCTTTTCAGTCCCCAATTTTTCTCAAGCATTGTATGAAGTTGATCATTTACCATCTTCACACCATTATGAATTGAGTCGAAATCCCTAGAAACTTCAGCAGATGAAATTGCTCTATCTAAATTATCTAATGGGTCCAATAAATCATTGATCAAACCTTCATTAGCAAAACGTGCATGATTTTCTTTTTCGCGAACCAATCTTTTTCTGTAGTTCTCTAAATCAGCTTGTTTTCTGAGCATCTCCATTTTACATTCATCAGCAAAAGCTTTTGCTTC
>JALNVT010000216.1 GCA_023231265.1 Sphaerochaetaceae bacterium | reverse complement strand
TACGGCAAGGTTGCTTTTGTAGGAGATGGTATAAATGATGCACCCGTACTAACCCGTGCTGATGTAGGAATTGCCATGGGTGCCCTTGGCTCCGATGCTGCAATCGAAACAGCAGATGTGGTATTGATGACTGATTCACCCTCAAAAGTTGCTGATGCCATTGATGTAGCAAAGAGAACGAGAAAAATTGTTTGCCAAAATATCGTTTTTGCGTTAGGAGTTAAAGCTGCCTTTATTGTACTGGGTATTTTTGGAATTGCCACAATGTGGGAAGCTGTGTTTGGTGATATGGGGGTAGCTCTCATAGCCATCCTCAATGCAACAAGAATATTAAAGGGAAAGTAATAAAATCATTTTATCAATCGAACGAACATACTGCATAATTCAAAAAAATAACTCTCTTTTATCCAACATGAGGTTGAAATTCACTATTTGTATATTTGGACAATGAAAACTACACAAGATGATTTAACTGGCACTAGCTATTTATATAATAGCACTCATTGAATAATAAAATATTACAAATGAACAAAGACGATCTGAGAAATTAGTAAAGTAACTCTTTTGGAAAGTCAGGCACATTCTCTCTTCAGCAGACTCGTTACTTTCAGAAGCCAACCGCTTTGCTGGTTGACAATCCTTTATCACTTCATCTCTTCCGTTTCGAATATGCCTTTTGTTTCACCGCAAAGAGCGTAAGTCTTATTTTGATTGTCCTTTAATTCCTGTGGAAACAGTCCGCATAAATTAAGACATACGCCTATTCTTTATGGTAAAAATTCATTTTCGATAGTTCGTTTATTTCAGATTGAGCGTTCTTGTAAGAATTCATAAATTACCACATTCTCTAATAAGCAGGCTGATACTTTTACATACAAATGAGAAGAAGTTATCTTAAATGCCAATAAAAAAATAGTAATAATTAGAGAACAATACCGAAATAGAGTATCTTTGTCGAAATTCTACTAAGATGACAGTCGCAAAATATATAAAGCAGTTATTATCCTACGAGGAATATTCATTCTCTTTGAATGAATTGATTGAAAATATCGATAAAACGGACACTTCCATAAAAAGTGAACTTAACAGACTAATTGAAAAAAAAGAAATAGTAAACCTAAGAAAAGGGTTTTATCTTATAATAACTCCGAGATATTCAACAGCGCAAAAATTGCCAATTCAGCTTTATGTCGAAAAACTTTTCATATATTTAGATAGGAACTATTATGTAGCTCTTTTATCAGCAGCTAAATTTCATGGAGCAAGCCATCAACAAATACAAAGAGACTACATAATAACCGAAACACCAAAGTTTAAAGATATTTCTAAAAATTCGATTGATATTCGTTTTTTTACAACAAGTATTTGGTCAGACAAAAATATCCAAATAAAAAAATCTGATGCTGGGCTGTATAAAATCTCTAGTCCTGCTTTAACAATCGTTGATGTAATTAATCATCAAACAAAACTCGGAGGAATAAACAGAATACTTTCGATAATTGAAGAGTTATCTGAAGAATTGAAAGAATCAGATTTAAGAGAACTTATAAGTTGGTATCCAAACAAAAGCACTTTGCAAAGATTTGGTTTTCTATTAGATGAATTGAGAATTAATGAAGAATGTCAAGAGTTATTATTTATGTATTTAAAAGCAACAAATTTCTTTCCTGTTCTGCTTAGTCCTAAGTCAAATGAGAGACCTGGTGCTGTGGATAATAAATGGAAGGTTGATGTCAATGTAAAAATGGAGAATGACCTATGATTCCAAAGCCTTATATAGCTAAATGGCAACAACATGCACCTTGGAAAGATTTTGCACAGGTTGAACAGGATTTAATTATTTCAAGATCATTGGTGGAGATTTTCGCTGATGACTTTCTCAAAGAAAATCTTGCTTTCAGAGGTGGAACAGCTTTACACAAGCTGTATCTAAATCCTGCTCCTCGTTATTCGGAAGATATAGATTTGGTCCAAATTAAACCAGATCCTATAAAGCCAATAATGAAACGATTGGAAGAAGTAATTACATTCTTTGATGAAAAAAGGACAACACAAGTTCGTGGACACGGAGCGAAAGCTTTATATAGATTTACATCTGAGTATGAGGAAATAAGAATGCGACTTAAACTTGAAATTAATTGTAAAGAGCATTTTAATGTTTTAGATTGGGTTGAATTTCCTTTTTTAGTTCAAAATGGATGGTTCTCAGGTGGTGCAAAAATAAGAACATACAATATCAATGAATTGTTGGGTACAAAATTAAGGGCACTTTATCAAAGAAGTAAAGGAAGAGATCTTTTCGACTTAGATTATTCCAGATTAAATATTGAGTTGGATTATGATAAAATAATAGCTTGCTTTAAAGAATATACAACTTTTTCAACAGGCAACATACCGCCGAGTAAAAAAGAGTTTTTACTGAATATCGAAAAGAAAGAAAATGATCTTCAATTTATTGGTGATATGGAAGCCTTGTTAAGATCTGGAATAGAATATAATCAAGAAGTAGCATTTGATTGGCTTAAAAATGAATTGTTAGAAAGATTTTAGGTGACAGGTAAAAGTAATATAAAAGAACTCGTACTAAACTTGGGTTTTCTGATAAAAAATATTTTCATATTTTATTTCTCATAATCCACTTCTTTTATAAACCGAAGTACCTCACTATTGAGAAACATCCTATTACCAAAGATCTTTTTCGATTTCAATTTTCCCGCTTTTACATAACGCTGCACCGTGCGAGGAGTAATGCGTAATACATCTGCCACATCCTGTGTGTCTAACAAGGCATCCCCATCCAAACAAGTACGTACATTGAGCATCTTGTCAAGCATTGTTTTAATCTCCTCTACCTGTCCCGAAATGCGTTCTAAGCGTATTTCAATCTCGTCTCTGTACATATTCTATTTTAATTTTATGGTATAATAAAATGGTCAATACTATGAGGGTTTTTCACAATGATATTGTGTTCTCTCATAAACTTGATATAGCTTTTTGCTGTGCGCTCGCTGATGTCCATATAATCGACAATTCTCAGGACTAAATCATTGTAAGTAATCTGTTTTGTTATACTGAAAATATCCTTTGCCATAGCCATCAGTTCATTTTCTTTTCGTTTGTTTTTTTCTTTAGGAGTCTTTTCTCCTAAATAGGTATGCATTGCTTTCTGTTTATCCCAGGCAAACTGCATGATGGGTACATCCAATGGACTACCGTCACGTACTTTTAGTGCTTTCACAACTGAAATAGCGGGATTAGTGTCTGTTTCAATTGCAAGTATGGCTGCCGATTTTCGTTGTAACTCAGAGCCGAGGTGCCCACGTAGTTTAATACTGTTTGGCACGAAATGGAGCACACAGAGAATACAGGTTCTATAAATTCCTGCTAAACGATACAGTTCTTCTACAATGGCAATACTCTCAATCTCATCATTGGCACTACGTATCAAATCTGCAATACCATCAATCACTACAATATGAATGCCATTAAAAAGATGATAGTAATAATCCATGCTGTTTTGGATGGATAACAGACGTTCTTTTCGGCTCATTGCTGTTAGATAAAATGCTTTGAACGAATCTGGTTTTTCCCTTACATTTGCACGCCTTAAAATTGAACCAACATTTTTATAAAGTTGATTTTCGGATTGTTCAGTGTCATACAAAAGAACCGCTTTATTCAACTTATTGGGTTCTATGTCCAATCCAAGGGTATCAGGAATATAATCTTCCACAGATAAAGTACCTGCCAGAATTGCACCTGCATAATTGCTTTTACCTGTACCTTCACCTCCTGTAACACACAGAATATTTCCTTGTGTACCTAATGGGACAGAGTTGATTGTCACGATATTTTCGGATATTAGTGGCGGATTTGAAAAATCCACTTCGCAAGAGTTAAGCATAACAAGTGAGTTTTGGTAAATTGATTTCAGAAGAATAAGAATCAGCTTTTTCAAATCGTCATCACCATTTCCAAGTTTAAAATAATCGGAAATGTCTTTCTCGGATTTACTACCCGAAAGCGGTAATTCCAAACGTTTCAAAGAATTTTGAGCAAGCATTTTCTGATGTTTGAGTGATGCTTCAATACCTGCTTTATCTACATCGTACAACAAAATAATGTGCTTAAAACGTAGTGAAAGTATTTCGATAATTTCAGGCGATATCATTGATGTTTCACTGTTAAAACATAGTGCGTAAAAACCACGTGCTGTAAGACTCATCACATCTTTTTCGCCACCTGTAAGAAACAAAATATCGCCTCTGTTAGGCAACTGTTTCATACCGAAACAGTAATTGTCGGGTAACTGGCC
>JALNVT010000215.1 GCA_023231265.1 Sphaerochaetaceae bacterium | reverse complement strand
TAATCTATTGAGATTTCATTTATTTTATTAACTGCATCCTCTATTGTATGCCTTCTATCTCTTCTGCACTCTAGGTAAGGAGCTACATTGCAGACTAGACACATCCTTGGTGGTAGATCAACATCAGAACGACTTATTGGAATGCCATCAGATCCAATCACGTCGATATCATAAAGGCGAGATATTTTATTCTTAGATTCCAAAGATATCATCTCAAGCTTCAATGATTTTATATCTTCATCAACTGACCAAAATGCAGCATTTCCTGTCCTCTCAATCAGGACCTCGCTGCATCTGATGCTATCACCAAGTGAGATCTCTATTGAATGCAGAGCTTCATTGAATATGAAATCAAAGATCTGAGATCTTTTTTTATTTCCTGCAAGATTCAATGTAAAACTTACAACAGGTAGTTTGAATTTTTCTATGAGCTCTTTCTGCTTTTGAGCTCGTCTATCTCTTGCTTCAAGCATTTCAATTATTGTTATCTCTTGCATTTAATTTCCATTTTTTTTAATTCTTCATATGTTGTGTTGGGTACAAGCATTTTCAATTCATCAAAGTTTCCATTCAAAAAAATCTCTCTTACATCTGTTGCACTTATGAATCTATCTTTTGATTTAACTCGTTCAATCTCAACCACTTCAATCCCGTGAGAGGGAAGTATCTGCTTCATCATTTGATTGTATAGAGCTGTTATCTCACTGTAAGGCTCTGTTCCAATGAAGCGTTTGGTGATGTTCAGTTTACTTGCTATCTCACTGTAAAAGATCTTCAAATCAAGATTTATATTTAACTTGGCCTTCTCTATCTCACTCTTTCCTTTATAGAAGTATGAAGGAAATGTAAGTGGTGATACCATCAAAGATGATGTCCCAAAAATATATACATTATGTAAATCTGCTACACCTTGTGAAATCATAGAGTATCGTTTTTGATATTTAAATAAGGTATCCCCCTCCTGCACCACAAATAGAAGTAGTCTATCACAGTTCTTTGAAGCCATATCAACAAGGTATCTATGTCCCATTGTAAATGGATCTGCTTTCATTACAATTGCAGCTGTAACTCCATCAGCCATCAATGGAATTTTCTGCTTTATGCTTTCAATGTATTTTGATATTACATCTTGATCTGTGCATAGAAGAGCTACATCATCACTCTTCATTATTTCCTTGAAACCAGATGGCTTGAAAAATTTAACATTTGATGGTTTGGTGAATATGTAAAGCTCTCTAAGTCCTCTCTCATTTGCTCTGTACAGAAGTTTTGTGATAAGTTTCACACTCAGGTTCTCCCCCTGCATTTTATCATCAATGGCAAAATCTACAAGGATATTTGCAGATAGTGAACCTGTTGCTACAATCTCATCAGAGAGCAAGAGCAATACTGTATAATCAATTGATTCATTGTAATCTAAATTCATTTTAGATAGAAAGCTCTTCAACTTTTTGAGATTTCTTCCCTTCAATGGTGAGCCTTCCACAAACTGCAAATTATCTTCAAACATAAACACTCCAACAAAAGACCTTTAGAAATTTTAAGGTTGCTCGACGAGCAACCTCATATCTATCAATCAACAACCTGATGAATCTCATCAATCTTAGACCCATCACGATAGGTAACAACCCCGACTACTTTTTCTTTATATTCAATAGCTTTCGGTTTTCCTGTCATTGTGATTGCAATATTTTGAAGTTCCTTTATATCAATCAATTTGATATGATTTTCCTTCATTGTTTTTATGATCTTCTTGCGGGCTGGATTAACAGCAATTCCATAATCTGTTACAAGAACATCAACGCACTTTCCAGGAGTAACAACAGTATTTACCTTCTCAACTACACAAGGAATTCTTCCTCTGAGTAAAGGCACAACAACTATCGCCAATCTTGCACCAGCTGCTGTATCTTGGTGACCACCAATTGCACCTCTTATGATTCCATCTGCTCCTGTGAGCACATTTACATTGAAATTGACATCAACTTCCAATGCAGATAGAACAACAATATCAAGTTGATTCACAGCTGCTCCTAAGTTCATGGGAGAGGCATAATATGTAGATGATATCTGCTGATGGAACCTGTTGTTTTTCAAAGAATTAGCTGCTTTTAAATCAAAACTCTGAACATCAAGAAGCTTTTCAATAAGGCCCTCTTCATGAAGGTCTACAATTGATCCCGATATGCCACCTAAAGCAAATCGAGCCCTGTAGTTTCTATCAATCATAGGCTGACGAAGAAACTGAGCTACAGCTAGAGATGCACCACCGGAGCCAAACTGAATTGAGAAACCATCTCTGAACAGACCACTGTTTGTTATTACCTTTGAAGCACTGAGAGCTATCAAGAGCTCCTTTGGATTGGTTGTGAACCTTGTCGCGCCACTCATGATGCCACCTGGATCTCCAATATCAGATACCTCTACAATATAATCAACTTGTGACTCTGGAATACCAAAAGGAATGTTGGGATATGAAACAATGTGGTTTGTCAGAATTATTGTTTTCTTGGCAAATTCCGCATCAATTTTTGCATAGCCAAGAGAACCGCAGATGACATCATTTGCTCTCTCGTCATCTCTGGAATAACCATTTGCATTTCCCAAAGGATCACAGGAAGGAGCTCCTAAAAAAGCCACATCAATCTTCAGCTCACCACTTTCAATAGCTGCTGCACGTCCTCCATGAGAGCGAAATATAACTGGATTTTCCATGATACCGTGAGAGATTGCATCAGCAAGAGGACCTCGAAGTCCTGAGGTATCTATTTGCGTTATGACTCCAGATTTTATGTATTCAATGAGAGGTTCATGACAGACATTCAAAGAACTTGATGCAAGATATAGATCTTTGTATCCCATCCTGTCTAAAGTTTTCAAAACATTGTTTATTATATGATCCCCATTTCTGAAGTGATGGTGAAATGAAATTGTCATTCCATCTTTCAGTCCAGATTTTTTGATTGCCTCTTCAAGGCTCCCAACAATCTTGTTGTTTTCAATTCTATGAGTGATGTAGGACTCTATCTTGTTCTCAATATTATCAGGATTAAATGCTTCGAAATTCTTTATCTTATTCATAATATTCATCCTCGATTCTAGCTAACTGGCCAGTTACCTTTGCTGTTTCAAGAACTCTCTTGGCTCTTTCTATGATTGGTTTGTCGACCATCTTGCCATGCAGAGAGACAACGCCCTTCCCCATCTTTGCTGCTTCTTTCATAACATCAACAATTTCAAGTGCAGCAATTATCTCTTTTTCTGTTGGAGAGAAGATCTCAACAATAGTTTCAATCTGTCTTGGATTTATGATGCTCTTTCCATCAAAGCCAAGTTGTTTGATCATTTCAACTTCAGAGCGGAATCCTTCCATATCATTTAGATCTGAGAAAACAGTATCAATTGCAGAGATACCTGCACTTCTTGCTGCCATCAAAATCATTGATCTTGCAAAGCTCAATTCAAGTCCTCCAGGACTTCTTCGTGTGTGCAAATCTGTAACCAAATCCTCTGCACCAAGAGCTATACCAATGAGACGTTTGGAGGCATGAGCGATACTGTAGGCATTCAAAACACCATTAGCAGATTCGATTGCTGCCATCATTTTGGTTGTTCCAACTTTCATCCCACATCTCTTCTCAATCTTCTCAATATAGCTCTCACAGTCAATTATATCTTGAGAGCTATCTGTTTTCGGAAGTCTGATTGCTACTTTTCCAAGAGGAATTAAATAATCTAAATCAGTCTGTCCCATTCCATTTGAAAGCGAATTGATTCTAACAATCAATTCCTTATTCTGGTAATTGATTGTCTTCAGTGCTTCATGAAGTACAAAACGTGCATTATCTTTTTGATCTAAAGATACTGAATCTTCAAGGTCAAACATCAAACTATCAACAGGATAGATACCGGCATTTACAACCATACTGGTGTTGTTTCCTGGTACAAATAACATTGTTCTTCTTAATTTTGTCATGATTTAAATGCCTTATTTTCTCTGTCTTCTTCAGATACACTGTGATAAATAGCAGCTTTCAAACGTGCCACGATGATACATTCTAAAGCACCTTTATCAACTGCAGATACATCAGCATTTGTGATATTAAAGTTTGATAGAGTTTGATTGATTGTTGATCGAATTGAATCGCCAAATTGCTTTTCAACAGAACTGTCGAGTTCGATATGGTTCTTACCATCTTGAGAACTCTCTAACTGAAACATGATGTCACTGGACTCTAAAGTTCCAGAAACACTTCGTCGTATGATTTTCATAAATACCCTTCTTTCTCTACCTATAGTTAAACACGGAATTAGTGAGAATACAAACTCTTTTTGTCATTATCTAAACATTCTTTGATTAAT
>JALNVT010000214.1 GCA_023231265.1 Sphaerochaetaceae bacterium | reverse complement strand
TGCAAGTACATGAAAAGTGATCGAGAGCACATTGCTTCAAATTGTATAAAGGCTCTGTTAAACAGCAAAGCAAAATTTGTGATAATTCCAATGCAGGATTATCTTCACAAAACAAATGAATGCAGGATGAACACACCGGGAACTCTGAATGATTCAAACTGGACATACAAAATGGAGAACTTTGATGAGTTCTCTCAGCAGATTGAAAGCATTAAAGATTTGAATATCAAAAGTCACAGATAAAGATGCAAATAGCTGCCCAATTCAAAGATTGAGGCAGCTATTCTATTCAATAGGCAGCAAATCATAAAAATATTATGCTAATTATTATCAATCATAGGTATATGTAAATATTACATTACTTGTATAATTTCCTGCGGGTATCTGAGAATCACCTGCAATTTTAAATCTGAAACCCAAAACCAATTTTTCATTTCTGTTCTTTCCTGCTGGAATAATAATTTCAGCAGAGGTGCTTCCATCTGCATTTTTGGTCTGACTTTCAAGTTCAACCAATGTATCTTTTGTAAACAATTTTACTGTTGGAGTCACACCAGTTCTGTAATTATCCTTTCCATTAACAGTTCCAACGAATTCTGAAGGAAGCAAGCTTCATATCACTGTTAAGATTTCCAGGACTTCTTTTGAGTCTGAATACTTTTGTAGCTGATCTTGCCTGAGAGATGTCAAAATTTGTGTCGATTATATAATTATCATCTTCAACCTTTTCCAAACCTGTCTCAGCTTTAAAATAGAGAGAGAATTCATAAGCCTCTTCAGCTACTGCTCCATTAATTACTATATTTCGGTCACTGTTAGCTGATGTATCATCAACTGCCATCAAAGAAGCTAAGGCTAATGATGCTATCAGTAAGAGTGCCAGTATTTTTTTCATGCTATATCCTATTTTTTTATCAATCGTAATTGATTGTCATATTTTTAATTTTATCTATCTGTATAGTAATTAACTTAGTAACTTATGTCAACACTTAACAAGATATAACATATCATTTATTCAAAACTAATATTTCAACAAAAAATTTACTCTATTTAGTTGTAACTTATATCATAGGTATATATTTTTTCTTATGGTGATTGTTCCTTTTACATAGGTCTTTATCTTTTTCTCTTCTGTATTTTGATAGGCGTCATATATAACTTTATATATATCATCAACTCCATGTCTCAAAGAGATCATATCAAGTGCAGTCAATCCAGTTTTGGAGTTTTTCTTAGTAGCATCAGCACCATAGGCCAGAATTGTTTTGACAACATCTACATCAGTTGAATATTTTGCACTCAGCATCAGAAGAGTATTTGAGTTTTTCAAAGGCTTATCAACATAGACACCAGTATCTAGGTAATCATCTATTGCTTGCACATTGTTTATATTTTCAATTAAATAACTTGACGGATATGGATTGACTTTGTTTGATGTGCAACCACTCAAAACTAAAATACAAAGTGCCAACAAATATAATATTTTTTTCATATAATTTCCTTATATGAAAAGTATAAGAGTTAAACATTGAATTGACAACAATGCAGCCTCTTATAGATATGAACTATTTAATTAAAGAAATGAATAAAAGGACATGCAATAAATTCATGTCCTTTTATTTGTCATCTATGCATATGAAATTAGCATTTCTCTCCAGGTCTTCTTATGTTTGGATTCCAATCGTCATCGTCCCACAAAATACCAGGGCCATAAGGAGCAACTGCCACCATTATGTATGGACATGTACAGCTATCACCACTCTCGCGTGCAAATCTCCACATTTTTTTACACATCATCTTTATTACATCGTCATGATCATCATTTATTATGTTATGCATCTCTTCTGAATCATTTTTTAAATCGTAGAGCTCATCATAGTCAAATGTGTTTAAAACATATTTCCATTTTTTGTTGAAAACAGATCTTTGTATACCATAAAGTTCATTACCATTTGTTTGTGTGAAAAGTTCCTCTCTCCAACTATCAGGGTTTTTCCCTTCTAACAGAGGAACAAGGGACTCACCTTGCATCTTTACATCAGTGTCTATCTGAGCAATATCAAGAATTGTTGGTGCGAAGTCAGTTATACTTGTCAGCTTGTCACATCTGATATCTTTTTCAAATTTTGGACCTGATACAAAAGCACAGATTTTATATGCTTCTTTAAAACAAGGAAGACCTTTTGCCCAAAGACCATGAGAGGCAACATAGTCACCATGATCGGTGAGATACATTATGTATGTATCATCTAGTATTCCCTTCTCTTCAAGAGCATCCAAGAACTGACCAAAAAGATAATCTTCATAGATACAAAAGCTAAATATCGTCTTATGCTCTCAATGTGCTCTTCTTTTGTAAGTTTGAAGCAATCTCTAGTTCTTCGATACAATGCAGGTTTGTCCATCATGTCATCTTCAAAACTCTCTGGAAGTTTGATATCCACATCTTTATAAAGATCGATAAACCTTTGGAGAGGACAATATGGATCATGAGGCCCAGTGGTTCCAACATAATAGAAAAAAGGATCATCACTTTTTCTATTTTTAATATCCTCACATACAAGTTTGACAGTATCACCATCACCGAAAGGATTCTCATCTGCACAAAATTGATGATATTTAGGATATCCTGGTCTTACAATCTCTCCAAAATCTTTAGAGTCATCAAGCTTCATATTATCTTTGTTATCATAGACCTCTTCCCAATCAAGAAATTGTGGAGAGTTTGAACTTTTCATTCTCCTATAATTTGAGATGTACTCTCTAAGTACTTTATCAAAACCTCTATCAAGTGGTCCTTCTAAGGCACTTACGTGCCACTTACCTGCAAAAGTATTATCCCACCCATTCTCTTTCAATATTTCAGGAAATAATTTAATGCCATCATAGAGACCTCTCGACAAGGTATTGTCTACCTCAACATTGTTCCAAACATTGTGCTGAGATGGATAGAGACCAGAAAAAAATCCTGCACGAGATGGACTGCAATGAGGAGATGTTGTGTAACATTCTGTAAATTGAACAGATCTCTTTTTAAATCTATCAATGTTTGGTGTGATTGCTTGAGAGCCATCACACACTGTTTGAGCATTCTACTGATCAGTCATAAAAACTAAAATATTTTTTTTATCACTCATTTCTTTACCACCTTTTATTTAACATACAATTGAATCTCTATATAGACACGTGTAACTATTTTACAATAAAAATTTACTTTCCAATACAACAATTATTTCTTTGTAGAACATCTTACAATTAATTTTGGAATAAATTTAATATCTGCTGTCTCCTCACCTCTTGTTTTCTTCAGAAGAAGATCAACAACAATTTCTCCAATCTCCTCACTGTCGATATCAACAGTGGTAATGGAAGGATTGGTATATTTTGAAATACCAGAATTATCAAATCCAACAATCTTAAGATCTTCAGGAACTCTCAATCCCAAATCTTCAGCAGCTTTTAAAACACCTAGAGCAACACCATCATTTGTACATACAATAGCATCAGGAATATCTGTATTATTTGCACTTTCAATCACCTTGGCATATGCATCCTCTGTTGATGATATATCATAGATTATATAATTTGGAACCGCAGTGGTTGCCTCCATAAAAGCCTTGGTTTTGGAATCCATCTCACTGTCTTTTGACTTCTGCTGCTTGATATGTAACAAAGGCTTCTGACTCCTTGCTCCTGCAGGTGAGAGACTATCTGATTCATAATAGAGGAGAAAACAACCTTGATCTGCGATATCTTACTATCGAGACCTGTCCATTCAATATCACGTAAGAGGACAACAGGAATATTTCTTTTTGAAATATCATTGATCAGGTCCTTATTCATATGATTGTTAGAAGCAAAGACTCCACTGACCTGATGAGATACCAATTTTTTAATATACTTGGTGTCATCAACCACTGGAGAGAATAAGACTGTATAATCTTTTTTAGTTGCTGCATTGGTTGCAACATGAACCAATTGAGAATAGAAAGGGTTTCGAATATCATTGCAAAAAAATACAAATTGCTTGCTATCTTTAATTCTTAAAGAGCGAGATATTTCATTTGGAGTGTAATTGAGTTCATCAATTGCTTTTTGAATTAAATTTCATCATGTATAACGTAGATTCATTCAATATTACTTTTCAATAGTTAAGTATTTATACGAATCAATATGGAATATTGAGAAAAATAATCAATTATAATCAATATCAATTGTATATAGATTCATAGCAACTCAGTCTATTCAATCAAAAAGCATAATTCAAACATTGAAAGTAAAATATGATCAGAAAAAAAGCTGCAATTCAGATTTTGAAATTGCAGCTTTTTTTGTCTCAAATTAATGAGTTAGTTTTAAAGTATTTTGTATTTTTCCGATGA
>JALNVT010000213.1 GCA_023231265.1 Sphaerochaetaceae bacterium | reverse complement strand
GGTGTCCTAACCACTAGACGACGAAGACATATCACAAGAGATGAGCTGCAATGGATTCGAACCATTGACCCACGCCTTAAAAGGGCGTTGCTCTACCTACTGAGCTAGCAGCCCTTGCAACGAGTTGGAATATAACAGTAAACCCCCAATGTAATCAACCCTTTTTATAAAAAAATATAAAAAACATCAAAAAAAACCTTTTTAAGCTATGTTTTACTCATTTTTTAATGATTTTAGAGCCTGAATTTGCCATTTTTTATAAAAATAGGATAGTTATTCATTCTGTAAAATTGGTTTGAGTGAGGGCTACTATCTCAGTTTCAACAATAGCAATTTCTATTTCAATGTAAATACATTCTTTTTATACGAGATCAAACCTTCTTTTTGAAGCTTTGATAATTCTTTACTTAATGCAGCTCTATCCACGCATAGATATTCAGATAACTCTGTTCTGTTGAAGGGAATTTCAAACGTCCTACTATTTTTTTGTGTTGATACACTTGATAAATATGATAGCACTTTGTCCTTCATGCTTCTTTTTGTTACATGTTCAAGCTTGCTGTTGATTGTTGATGTCTTGCCAGCAAGAATTGATATTAAATTTATGATAATTTCATTATGGAAAGAGCATGATTTAGCACAGGGATTCAAAATCATCTTTATGCTTATATTAAGGATAGTTACATCTGTTTTGGCAACAACTGTGTTTCCAAGAGGAACCTGTTGAATTGCAAAAACCTCACCAACAATGTCGCTCTCTTTGATAACTCCCATAATGTTCTTATTGCCCCAGTAGTCCTCTTTGATGGCATGGACTGTTCCTTCCAGAATCACACCAATAGAATCAATCGTATTGCCGTGGAGCATTATTATTTCATTCTTTCTATACTTTTTGACCTTGGCTTTAGCACATGCTAAAAAGGTTTTGATTTCCTGTTCAGTTACATTTTTAAAAAGGGCTGATCTCTGCAGCACGTCTGTGTATTCATTCATATACCACAATTATAGGAATTAAATATTAAATTAGCAATAAAGGGTCCAAGCTTTTTATAAATATTGATGATTTATAATAGATTGAGAGTTTTTAGAACCAGAACCCAAAAGAAGATTGAGACAACAGATACAACGGTAGATATAACAACAATCAGGGACGCAAGATCTGCATCTCCATCCATTTCAGATGCCATTGTGAAGCTTCCAACTGCACTGGGAGCAGCAAGACAGCTGACTGCAGTACCTAAATAAACACCTTCAACTCCAAAGGCAAGTAAGACCAGCAATGCAATCAAGGGAGTTACAATCAGTCGACCGATGCATGAGAAAATTATGAGATTCAAATTCTTTCCAATTTTTGAAAGCTCCAAAGTTCCACCTAAAACAATGAATGCCATTGGTGTTGCTGTTTTAGATAGGTCTGTTATTGGTTTCAAAATGATAGCTGGAATTTTGATATTTAGATAGAAGAATGCGAAGCCAAGAGCTGTTCCAATAATCAGAGGGTTCTTTATTATGCTCAGCAGCATTGCTAAGAAGTTAAGACTCTTTCCACGATAAAGCTGCAGCACAATAACCGCCAATACATTTATCAGAGGAACAATGCTTATGATAACAAGATTCACTTTATCGAGACTTGATTGCCCATAAATTGAAAGTACAACGGGAAGGCCATAGATTATAGTGTTGCCTCTGAACCATGCCTGAATAATAACTCCCTTCTGACTGTTTTTGAGGTCTGTCGTTCTATTCAGAATGAGAGCCATTACCGAAGCAATACATATCAAAGTCAAATAAATAGCCGCTATCGTCTTGATTGCTTCATCGCTGACAACAGATGCTTTATCCATGCTGTATATATTGATAAAAAGCATAAGAGGAAGTAGAAGTCTGAAAATGAAGCCATTTAAATTCTTCAATGATTTTTTACTCATCCAACCTATGTGAGATACAAGATACCCAATCATAAGAAGGATGAATATTGGAAAGATGATGTTTAATGCAAATACGAAATTATTCATCTGCTGGATTAAAGTATTCCATAGGTCTTTGCGAAGAAAATCCAAAGGAACAGTGTGAACACACTCAGGAAGGTACTAACAACAACAATCTGTCCTGCAAGCTCTCCATCACCACCCATCTCACGACTCATTGTATAAGATACAACCGCAACAGGAGTTGCCATTGCAGCAATGATTGAACCTATGTAATTTCCTCTCAGTCCTATAGCCCAACCTATACCCACCAAAAGAAGAGGGGTTCCAACAAGTCTACCAAGAGACCCAACGATGATCAATTTGAAGTTCTTACCAAGTTTTGAAAGCTCCAAAGTTCCGCCAAGAACAATGAAAGCAAGTGGAGTGGCAGTTTTTCCTAGGGTCATAAGGGGAGTTAAAATAATTGAAGGAATTGAAATGTTTATAAGATAGAAAATAAAACCAAGGAAAGCTGCTATGAGAAGAGGATTCTTTATAACACTTATTGTAAGTTGTTTTGCCTTGATGTTCTCACCACGATAAAGCTCAAGCAGAATGACTGCAATGACATTTGATGATGCAATTGCAGTAATTATGATTATGCTTACAATTGTGAGTCCGTTCTCTCCATAGAGAGAGGTTGCAAGAGGAAGACCAAATATTATGGTGTTGCCTCTGAACCATGCTTGAACAAGAACACCTTTCTGTGAGCTGTCCAGTTTTGTAGTTCTGTTGAGTATGAAAGAACCAAAAACAGCAATACCTGTGAACACTCCTATTATGAGAAGTACCAGCTTTATTGAGTCATTGGTGAATTGAGTATCTCTATCCATGTTGTAAATATTGAAGAACAACATAAGCGGTAGAGGTAACTTGAAGATAAATCTATTTAAATCATTTAACGTCGTGATTTTTATCCAATCGAGATGTCTGGCAATGGAGCCAACTAAAAGGAGGACAAAAATAGGCACAATGACATTAAGAGCAAACAGTAAGTTATCCATAAAACGTCCTAAATTAAAAAAAATTATTGTCAGTATAACAATTCTAACTTAACTTAGGAAGAAGTATGTGATTTTTCTGCATATGATTATATGATAAATGCAAATTATTTTTTGTTTGAGTTTGTACCCATACCAGATCTGAAAGGACCTTGGCCATTTCTGCAATGATTGTGCATTCCATGTCCACAAAGAGGACCATCCTCACACATAACTATATCACCACCCTCGATGATTAAATCCAATCCTTCAACAAGTGCAGTAGCAATTTTCTTTCTTGCAGAGGTATATATTGCTTGAGTTGTTGTTCTTGCAACATTCATCTGCTGTGCTGCTTCTTCCTGCATGAGATTGTTATAATCGATGAGTCGGATTGCTTCATATTCGTCTAATGTCATTATTATGGATTTACTGTTTCGTTTACCTTTTGGTCCGAATCGATTGTACTCTGGGACCTCTCCGCATATTCGTCTAGATTTCTTTGGTCGTGGCATTTAATCCTCCTCCTAAATTCATTTCATGTATTGTACAGTTAAAATAAGTAATTTATAAATAAAATACAAGCACCCTGAAAAACTCCAGAGTGCTTCAATAAACGTAACAATTATATAAGTTATTTATTTGTACATTCATCCTCGTCATGTTCATGTCCTGAACAATGGAAATCTGGGTTGTAATCTAGGTTATCAGCTAAGAAGCTTTCAACAGCCTTATCGCTGTCACCTACAGCACCTGGATATAAATCAATACCATTCTCAGCGATGTAAACACGAGCAGCATCTCCCAATCCGCCACAAATAAGAGTGGTGGCACCATTCTCTTTCAAGAAAGTTGGTAGTGTTCCATGTGCATAACCAATTGGTTGTTTAACTTCTGAAGAAACAATCTTGTGGTCTTCTACATTATAAAATTTAAAAGCATCTGTGTGTCCGAAATGCTGTGCAATATTACCGTTTTCATATGCTGTTGCAATAATCATATAAATAAACTCCTGTTTTGAATAATTTCAAGTTAAGAATAGTAATGTTTTGGGCATAAGTCAATAACAAAAGAGACAAAAAACATCATTACTTAAAAAATTTGTAAATCTAGGATGGTTAAGTAGTTAACTACATTTATCAAGCAGATAGTTTCTCAGGATAGCTCTAGTTGATTGTAAAAACTCAAGGTGGCATTCCAATGATAAATGGAGAACTTCAATATATAAGAAGAAATTTAGCAATATATTGTAATATTTATGGCTAAAAATATACCCATCAATCACATTTAAAATTTATAAAATATAGAAGTATAAGTTTTATTATTCTATCTCTGGACAGTTTTTAATTGATTTATGGAGTCTTCAAACGAGGTATAAGATGAGAGAATTCATCAGTATAAATTCAAAAACTAGTGCAACCATTTATCAAAAAGTATGATTAATAAATGC
>JALNVT010000212.1 GCA_023231265.1 Sphaerochaetaceae bacterium | reverse complement strand
TTCTTGAAAATGTGTTGATTTTGCCGCATATAAATTCATCTTCAAGATAGAAGCCCTTCTTGCTATTTGCTTACCTATCCTACCATAACCAACAACAAGCAGATTACTGTTTTTAACCTCTCTGTTTTTTGTATATGGAGCATACCAATTCCCATCTTTCATCTCACTGTTTGATCTTGTGCAGCCTCTCAAGCAGTTGATTATATGAAACAGAGCAATATCTGCTACCTCATCATAGAGGTCCTGGGAATTGCATACTGCAACTCCTCTTTTGGTGCATTCATCAATATCAATTTTATCAACACCATCAGAAGGTTGAACAAGTATCTTCAACTTTTTAGCTGCATCAAGTATCTCAGAGTCTATTGCTATATGATTGGTAATTATTGCATCTGCATCAACAATTTCCTTTTTGAAATCATCCATGTTGTGTGTTCTGACCACATTAAATTTGTTTTCTAACTCGCCCATCTTGCTGTTTCTAAACGAGCTGTTATAAACTACTTTTCTCATTATTTAAATCCTTATTTTTAGTTTCATTTTCAGTGTCACTCTCATCCTCGCATTGGAACTTATTTCTGTACTGACTTGGACTTACAAACAGGATTCTCTTGAAAAATCTTGAGAAACTGAATACATCTATGAAGCCAAGTTGAAATGCTATCTCTGAAATTGATAGTTCAGATAATTGAAGAAGAGTCTTTGCGCTATTTATTCTCTGTATATCAATAAAAGGTTTTAATGATACTCCAGTTTCATCTTTTATTTTTTCGACAGGTATGCACGACTTATATTCATTCTCTCTGATATTTCCTCTGCAGTTGGAAACTGTGATGGAGATTTTGCCAATATATCTATTACCTGTTCTGAAATATTTTTTTCTATCAATGATTTAGAATTTACAAGATCTGTTTCAAGAAGTATCTTGAGTAAATTCTGCATATGAATTGCAACAATTTCTTTGTTGCTGTTGTGAGTCACAATCTCATCTAGATACTTTCTGATTGGTTCAACATTTTCAGCGTTATCAAAAAGTAGTGGTGCTTTTATACCAACTAGATCACATGTGAATTTTACTGAATAATAATTGCTATATTTATCATCATATCTAAAGCTATGATAAATACCTGAGGGAATTATAATTATCTTCAATGGTGTGATATCAATATCCCTATCACTTAAATGGCAAGTGACTTTACCATCAATGATAAATTCAGCTTGCCAATCATTGTGTGAATGATATGTTGAGTTGATACAACTTCGTCCACTGACATGTTCAAGATAATTAATATTAACTTTTATAAAAGGCATTGATAACTTACTGTTATCTATATCTATTCTATCTTTAACTTCCATAAAAAAAATTATACCCTACCTATATATATAAGACAACACTTTTCTATAAAGTGCTGTCTTAATATTTTTAACCCTTACTTGCACTGAGATTCACACCTTTTATTAGGTATTTCTGCCCAACAAATAATACAATGATTGCCGGAATTACACTTATAATTGAAGCTCCCATAATCTTGTTCCAATCAACAAAGATCTGTGTTTGGAAATACTGAATACCAATTGGAAGAGTGAATTTAGCTTCATCATTCAAATAAATCAAAGCACTGAGGAAGTTGTTCCAGTTTTCAATGAATGAGAAAACAATAACAGATCCTATTGCAGGAGTTAAAAGAGGAATCAAGATTTTGGAATATATCTTGAAGTATCCACACCCTTCTATTTTAGCGGCCTCATCAATATCATGAGGAATGCTCATGATGAACTGCCTGATTGTGAAAATGTAGA
Organism: Sphaerochaetaceae bacterium; assembly: GCA_023231265.1. Classification (GTDB taxonomy): domain Bacteria; phylum Spirochaetota; class Spirochaetia; order Sphaerochaetales; family Sphaerochaetaceae; genus Pleomorphochaeta. The sequence goes on along the minus strand of JALNVT010000212.1, from coordinate 2,611 downwards.
AAGCCCCTTTTGTACTTGCAGCAAGCCAGGATGGAACTATCAGAGGGAACAAGGTATTTATGAAATGTGCCTTCTGAAATACCATGTACTGTGGAATCATGATTGCTTGAGATGGAATCATCATTGCAATCAATACAACCATGAAGACAGCATCGCGGCCTTTCCATTTGAGTCTTCCAAATGCATAGCCTGCAAGTGTTGTCGACAGCAGTGTTCCAATTATGCTGGTACTTGTTACAATCACTGAATTCTTGATAAAGCTTAACATCGGAGTTGTTAAAAAGATATCTTTGAAATTCTGAATTGTCCAAGGATCTGGCCAAAATTTATCAAGTTCATTGTATGTTTGATAGGATGATTTGAAAGCTGTTACAATCATCCAACACAAGGGAATTAGAAAAATAGCACAGATCAATATCAATACCACGTACATTATAATAATGGCTCTGGTGGTGACACCACCTGCTCCCTTCTGCCCTATGTAATATTTTTCGTTTTCATATATCTTCCTTATTCTGCGTAATATACTTTTTTCTTAGAAATTTTGAGCTCTATGACCGTGAGGACCAAAACAATAATCAAGAAAATTGTTGCAACTGCAGATGCATATCCCATACGAATTGAAGTGAAAGCTTTCTTATATATATAAAGTACAAGGAACATGCTTTCATTGAGTGGACCACCTTCTGTTATTGCATATGAATTAACAAATACTCTGAATGAATCAATAACTGCTGTTACCAAGTTCAAAAGAATTATTGGACTCAATAAAGGAACTGTGACCTTCTTGAACATGGTGAATTTTGAGGCTCCATCGAGATATGCAACTTCATATAAGGAAGTTGGAATTCCTTGAAGTCCTGATCATCCTAGCTCCACCAATTTCAACAATTTTTACAATGATCATTGTCGGTTTTACCATTGAGGCAGATTGAAACCACATTGGAACATTGCTCATTCCCATATTTACAAGGCCTGAGCCTGGATCAAAGATCCACATCCAAAGCATTGCCATAGCAATACCTGATGTGATACTTGGAATATATAGGGCTGTTTTAAATCCATTCATTCCAGGCAGGTTGTTGTTCACCAGGATAGCAAGAAGCAAAGAACCAATAACACTTATTGGTACATTGAATGCTGAATAATACAGAGTGTTTATGATAGATTTTCTGAACACTTCATCATCTGCTAACATTCTTACATAGTTCTGCATTCCAACCCATGAAGGTGGACGAAATACATCGTATCTTGTGAACCCCAGTATTATCGTTATGATAAACGGACATCCGAGGATGAATATAAATCCAAGCACCCATGGCAATATGCATATGTAGGCGGCTTGAGTCTCCTTATCTATTCTATGTTTGATCATTCTAATTTCCTTTTGAATACAATGCTGCCAGTTGAGGCAGCATCAATAACTAGCTTAAATTATTTTAAATCTTCGATTTCTCTTAACCATAATTTTTCTGATGTATCAAGAGTCTTCTGATAGCTCTGTCCACTCTCAATTGATTTCTCAATTTCATCACATAGATAAGATCTAGCTGATCTATAAGCTGGTGTTGCAGCAAGTTTTCCACCATATTTCTGCATTTCCATCAAGCCTTGAAGTAATGGTTTTGTTTGCATGTATTCACTGTTCATCTGTGATTGATAAATAGGAATTACTTTTTTGCAGTCTCTTCTGATAGATCTGCAATTATGCCTGCTCCATAATAGGTTCCAAGCATGTTGTAACCATCTATGAAGATATCAGGAAGAGAATCACCTGCAGCAGCTGTAAGCAGCTTCTCTCAATATCCATTGTATGGAATGTTCTGCCATTCAACACTCACTCCTGGATGCATTGCCTCATACTTTGGAATGATTTCATCTTGAACAACAGCAAGAGCATCTGTGGATAGATTGAATGATCAAATAGATACCTTCTTATCACTGCTTGTATTTTCTGCAGTACCTTGAGCAAATAAAGATACTCCAACCAATGCGATTAACAACAATGCTGTCAAAGCCTTTTTTCTTAACATAATGTTACCTCCGTTTTGTTATATAAAGTATTGAACGGAAATTTCAGGAACAACATAGCAAATAATGTTCTAATTTTGTGTAAAAAGAAAATATGAACAAAAATAGTATAGAACATGAAAGAAGATAAGATTGTTTTTCATTCATTACTTTATTTAACTTTTAATTCTTTATGCTGATTAAAATTATATTTTGGATACGAAAAACGTAAGGGCTTTTTTTTAGCCCGATTTGATGAATAATATTCAGAAGAAAACAAAACCAAAAGTTTGTTTAAAATGAGAAGTGCAGTCAGCAAAAAACAACCATATTCCAAAAATGTCACAGCTTATCCGAAGATTTTTGCCTCAAACACATATGAAATGATACGGTATCATCAATTGCAATGGTATGCAGAAATATAAATAATCTTTATCAAAAAGAAATATACAGATTCAAACATAAGCTGTTTGCAAATTCATGCTCTCAATGATTTACAATATAGATGTCATCCTATTGTTCAAAAACACGATGAACATATAAGAGGTCACTCAACAATTTGGAAAAAGACAGATGCTTGAAATATTTATGAACTATTTAA
>JALNVT010000211.1 GCA_023231265.1 Sphaerochaetaceae bacterium | reverse complement strand
CCACTGTTGAATATTTTGAGTCCAATGCCACCTGTCTTGTTCACACCTTGAGTCATTTTTTTCATGAAGTTTCCACTTATTGAAGGTACTGTCATCATGAATGTTGGATTCACTTCTTTTAGATTTTTTGGAAAGTTTCTTATTATGGATGCATTGGTCTTACCGGCATCAACAAAATGAAGGGTTATTCCTTTCAAGAATGATGTGTATATTCCAACTGTATGAGCAAAAGAGTGATCAACAGGTAAAACAACCAATGTTTCAAATGCCGCATCTGGTAGATTGAATATTTTTACTGCATCATGAGAGTTTGCCCAATAGTTTAGATGAGTCAACATAATTCCCTTAGGGTTTCCTGTTGTTCCACTTGTATAGCAGATATTTATGACATCATCTTGTTTGATATCTTTTTCAATATCGGATACAAGACTTGGGTTTGTTCTGAGAATCTGCTCACCTTCTTCAATCAAAGAGCCATACAATAGGTAGTCGCTACCTTCAACCCAATTGTTCTTTTTAGCTTGCTCTTCAATTTTTTCTGTGAATTCATTCAAATATAATATCTTAACAGGATGATCAAAATATTTGACAGCACCCTCTACTTTAGAAAAAGTATTGTGAGATGCAACAATTATTGTTGATTCACTGTGATTTACTCTAAATCCAATTTCTTCTTCTGTGAGTTTAATAGAAAGAGGAACACTGATGCCTCTAGCTTTAATAACACCAAGTTCAGTATTTACCCACTCAGTGCTACCTTCTGCTAGAATGGCAACTTTATCTTCTACCTTAAAACCATGCTTTATCAATGCCGATGCAATGCAGTCTGTTATTGCATCACATTGAAAATAAGAGCATCCAATCCATTTTCCATCAATTTTCTTTGTTGTATAAGATCTATCAGGATACCTTTTTGCAGCATCATGAAGCATAGTAATAATCGTCTTTTCCATTTATAAAAACTTCCCTAAATTATTTAATAGTAAATTAAGAGTAATTTATAAAATTTACTTAATCAAGACAAATTTTGTTTTTTTGTCAAATTAAAGTATTAATGCGTTTTTAAGAATTTAAATATAAGATATATACTTATTAGTTATTTTCTAAAAGGGATGAATCTCTTTTGTTCCAGGATGATATTGAAAAAGCAATATCATCACTGTTGATGAAAGCTTCTGCATATTCTGCAATATCACCATCTTTGAACTCTGAAGTCCTTCTGATTTTTGAATGAGCTGATGTAATTGAAAGATTCAACATTCTAGCTTCTTCAATTGTAGGATTGACTGGAATCAACATGGTCTGAACCTTAACAACAGGTTGACCTGCAATTTCACTCAATAAGGATATGCTGTTTATATGGTGAATATCTTTATCAATCAATTTGGAACCAAGTTCAACTCTATAATATGTGTTTACAATAGCCTCAGGAACATTATCTCTGAATCTCAATCTCTTTATGAAGAACACTTCATTCTCACCTTTTGGTAACTTAAGAGCTATTATCAAATTTGATGTTGCAGGAATTTTTTTAGCTTCTAGAACTTCATATACAACAGAGTCATCTACTCCATAGCTGTACTGCTGCTCAAGTACATCATTGATACTTGCCCTAACAAATGTCCCTTTTCCCTGAATCTTATAAACCAATTTCTGGTCCTCTAATTCCTTCAGTGCTCTTCTAACTGTGATTCTTGAAACTTGATACATCTCACATAATTGTGATTCTGAAGGTATCAACATACCTTCATACCAAGCGCCTGAAATAATTTTATCTTGAATAGAATTGTACAAAACTCTGTGTTTAAACATAATGAATTCTCCGTTATTTATATTTTCCTCCTTGTAAGTTACAAAACTAGTAATTTTTTTTCAACAGTTAACTATAATAAAAACTATAATATATTAATAATATTTTTTTAGTACTAAACGTTATACTATACAAAAAGGGAGGTTAATTGTATACCAGTTGAAAAAATAACATTACTTTTCAAATGTGTAAAAATAAACATAAAAAAAACACTTAAACGATTATATAATTGTCTATTAGCAATCAAAAGTTTGATTTATGTCCATAATTTTATTGTTCTAATATTTAAAAATTCTCATTTTATCAATTGAAAAGGGAAAATCACTTGATTGAAAGTACAAGCATCAGATTCAAAAAATACGGATAAATAGAGATTATATAAGTATTGGATACAATTAAAAGACAGAAAAACCCACTATCTCTTATATACACTTTATTTCAGGTACAAATAAAACAATAAAAGATAATGGGAAAAGTAAATTTTTTTATAGAGAGTAAGAATCATCTCAAATCAAAGCATTTTTATATACTTCAAGTATGTCTTTTTTCTCAAGTTTTTTTCTTGTGTTCGATGGACTGCCACTTGCAAGTGCATCAGTAGCCATCTTGTCACTGGATTCAATGAAGGTGCTTCTATCAATTCCATATTCAACTAAGCTTGGAATTTCAACTGCTTTTATCAATTTTTTTAATTCCACTAAAAACAGATCTGCAGCATCTTTATCATCTATCTCATCATCAGCTGCTCCAATTGCTCTTGCTATATCAGCAAAACGACTGTAGCAACCATCTACAGCATATTCAAGACATGGAACAATCAACATAGCATTTGAAAAACCATGAGGGACATGAAACAGTGCACCTATTGGGCGAGACATTCCATGCACCACAGTAACTGATGAATTGTTTATGCACAGACCAGCTTCATATGCAGCTATTGCCATTTCCTCTCTTGCTTTCTTGTTTGCACCATCTTCATATGCTGTTGGAAGATATTTGAAGATACGCTTTATTGCAGAAAGAGCAAATACATCAGTAACTGGTGTTGCTTTTTTTGATGTATAGGCTTCAACAGCATGTGTAAGTGCATCAATTCCTGTAGCTGATGTTACATTTTTAGGAGCCGAATATGAGAGAGATGGATCAATTATTGCAAGTGTTGGAAGCAGAGCTTCACCCTTCAAAAGCATTTTAACATCTGTCTTTGTATCTGTTATTATTGTGAATTTTGTTACCTCACTTCCTGTTCCACTTGTTGTTGGAATTAGAACAACAGGAGGAAAATCTCCCAAAATTTCTTTTTCTGCATAATCAGAGATAACACCTGGTAGAACACTCATGGCAGCACATGCCTTTGCACTATCAAGAGGAGAACCACCTCCAATTCCGATTATAAAATCACAATTTCCCTTTTTATAAGATTCAACTGAAGCAACTATCATCTCATCAGTTGGCTCTCCTGTTATGTCGTTGAACACTGAAAATGCAACTGAATTATCAATCAACAGATCAGTCAGCTGTTTCAATATTCCAGATTGTGTTATATGTTTTCCTGTAATGATGAGTGCATTCTTTCCGATTTTTGCAATCTGCTCACCGGAATTGATTAAGGCACTCTCTCCCATTATTGCACATTTTGCAGTGGTAAATTGTGTGGACATTTTTTTTCCTTTTAGATTTTTTAAAATCCTAGATTTTCTATCAAACTCAGTTTGAAATAAACGAGAATGATTGAGGCCTCATGACTCATATAAAATTATCAAACGGTGAAAACTTTGCAATTTCACAATAAAAATTTCATATTTCTTTCATTCAGCACAGAATCATTCTATTGTTCTTCAGAATCACCGAAGACATGGGATATCTCAATTATATTCAACATTGAATAAAAATAAGACATCCACATCATCAGTATAATTAAATCTCTGCTAAAACTTCTTCTAACTTCAACAGTTCTTCTTCTATCTGCTCTTCAGTGATTATGAGTGGTGGATTTACAAAAATCATGTTTTCATGAGAATAAGTCATGAATCCTTTGGTCTTCAAAGTACCAATTATTTTGCTCATCACTCCATCTGGATCATATCCATATTCCACCAGTGGTTCCTTTGTCTTCTTATCTTTGACAAGTTCAACTGAGGAGAACAATCCTATGTGTCTCACATCTCCGACGCAATCGTATTTTTCTGCAATCTCATCAAGTCGTTTGGCAAGATAAGCTCCAGTTTTCTTTACGTTCTCAGCAATACCAACATCTTCATAATATTGCACACATGCAACACCTGCTGCGCATGCAAGTGGATGACCACTGTATGTGAGACCACAAGATAGTAAATTATCATCAAAATAAGAAGCAATTTCAGATGTAACTGCAACGCCACCAATTGGAACATAACCACATGTAACACCTTTTGCAAAAGTAACAATATCTGGAACAACATCAAAGTTTTCAAATGCAAAACAGGTTCCTGTACGATACCAACCGGCCATTACCTCATCTACAATCATCAAGATTCCATATTTGTCACATACAGAGCGGACACCCTTCATGTAACCTTTAGGAGGTATGATGACACCATTTGATCCTGTAACAGTCTCCATCACTATTGCT
>JALNVT010000210.1 GCA_023231265.1 Sphaerochaetaceae bacterium | reverse complement strand
TGCTATGGTTCTTACAGGTGTCAACCTAGAAGAAGATGGCAAACCAAATAGATGGCGTGTTGAAAACAGTTGGGGTGAGAAAGTTGGAGCAAAAGGATTTTTTGTAATGAGCGATGATTGGTTCGATGAATATACATTCCAAGTAGTTGTAAATAAGAAGTTCTTAACTGCTGAACAGAGAAAGATGTTTGAAGCAGAACCAATTGTTTTAAAACCATGGGATCCAATGGGAAGTTTAGCTTTATAATAATAACAATGGCATTTTATGTTAAAATATTGCATAGAATGCCCTTACATTGCCTCTATTAGGCTTTTTTCTTTATATCTTTTGAAAGTTATGCTATATTTACAAAAAATATAAAAGATTAAAAATTAAGGATGACTTTAATGGAAGATAAAGAGAAAAAAATAATATGTCCCGGCGATACCTTGATGGTAATTATGGAAAATAATGGTCTGTCAAAACAAGATTTAGCTGATAAAACTGGCGTGAAATATGACTATGTTGAGGCAATTTGCCAAGGTGTTGGACCTATCCGCAGTTTCTATGCTAAAAAGCTTGAAGAAGTATTGCATGTAGATTCTCAGTTCTGGATGAATTTACAATCTTTATATGAAAACGAATTGAAAATTTATGGCAAGTTTGCAAAACAACAAGAAGCGTTTGATGAAGAAATCTAAGTTATTATTGGTATTATCTTTTATTCTATTTGCTCTCACTGGATGCAAAACTTCACAGACAGTCGTTGTAAAGAATGAAACAGCTCAAGTATCTGATGACTCTCTGAAACAGGAGATTCCTCTGACGTTTGTAAGTGTTGATAAAAATGGAAATATCGATTTATCAATAACAGCTACAGAACTATTTAATTCTGGATACGCTTATGGTGATTTAATAAAGCTTGAATACAATGGAAAGGTTTATGAAGCTCCAATTGTATCTAAATATAGTGATGTAAATCCTGATGAATACTTAATTCGTGTTTATGATGATATAGTTGAATTTGCCATCAATTACAATAATTGCTTCGATGAGATTGGAGCAAGTTTAAATGATGCATGTGCATTATCGATGAGTAAGAAATCAGGATATGCAGTTGAATACAAGATGCGTTATCTAGAGACTTCTTTGGATAGAGAGGATTATCTAACTGATTCTCAATTTGCTAATTTCAGAGAAATTGATGATGGTCACATCAAAGAAAATGTTTTATTTAGATCTGCCAGTCTTACAGCTTTCAATGCTAGATCTCCTTATGCAACAGAGCTTGCTAAGAAAAATGGAATTGTCAGTATAATAAATCTTGATGATAATGATGAAACATTGAAAAGAGATTTAGGATTCATGCCAAATGATTGGTATGAAGCTCTATATAACGAAGGTCATGTTGCTTTAATTGATTTGAATACTGATTACAGATCAGATGGCTTTAAAGAAAAGATTGCTGAGGCAATGAGATTCATATCTAATAATGAAGGACCATATCTGATTCAAGGAAGTACTGGTATAACTAGAACAGGATTTTTCTGTGTAATTCTTGAATCTTTGTTGAATGCCAATCAAGAACAGATTGAAGCTGATTATATGAAAACTTATGAAAATCTTTATGGTTTGAAAAAGGGCACCACTCAATACAATTATGCAAAGAAAATACCTTATGAAATGCTTGCTTCAATTGCAGATGGAGTTCAGTTGAAAAATGAAAACTTGGGTAAGGTAGCAAACAATTATCTACTGGACATAGGTTTGACTGATTGCGAGATAGTTAACATCATAAAAAACTTAGCTTTGTAAGAACTATGATTTAACAACTAAATATGTCGATACTATTTTTAATAATAGTATTGGCAATTTTTTTTTAGTGGTGTTAAAATATAATTGAATTATTAAGTAAGAGAGGTAGTATGTATAACTTCAAAGTAACAGAAAAAGAAAGAATAAAAGATTTGCTAGAAGACCATTACAGTACTCTTTTGGCAATTCCTGATGATTTTTTTGAGTTGGCTATAATAGATGATTCTAAATATTACAGCATTGAAAATGGTGATAAAGCTGTTGGATTTTTTTCATTCAATGAAGACGGACAGCTTGTGCAATTTTATGTAAAAAGAGATATCGTAAAAAATACAGAATCAATAATAAAAAGAATTATAGATAAGTTTGAATGCAGCATTGCAATGGTTCCAACTTATGATTTGATATATTTAAACAGCCTTTCATCTGTAAAAAAGGCCAAAAGAATTCATGATCACCTTTATGAACTCAACACAGATAAGTTTTTCCCTATTGAGAGAGATGATATAGTGGCTAGAATCGCCACCATGGATGATCTTGATGCAGTTATTGAACTTGAAACAAAAAGCTTAATAAACCCATCTAAGCAATGGCTATATTTTTATTGCACGGCTGTAATAGAGAATAAAGGACTGTATCTGTTCTATAAAGATGGTGTCTGTGTAGGAATTGGAGAGAATCGTACTTGGTTCAAAGAAGACTGCAGCTATTTAGGAGTTATTGTGCTTCCTGAGTACAGGTCTCAAGGAATAGGTAGATATATCATCTCATATTTAATTGAACTGGGCTTAAAAGAGAATCGAAACATTCTGGCATCTGTAGAAGCTTCCAATGAAAGCTCAAATAAAATGTTGAATAGATTGGGATTTGAAGATAACTTTCAGATTCTTAAAGTGAGATTGGTATAGAAATTCATCAAAATCAAAAATAAAACCTTGCGGATTTGCTATGGAAGTCTGATAATTATATCGAGGCAAATAAAATGTATGAACAATTGTTTGTAAATTATGAAACTCGAGTTATGAAAAGAGATTTACTCGAAACTGAGGATTATTTAAGGTCCCTGAGAAAGGTATCTCAATTTCTTTATGTCGCAAAGATAAAGAAAGACTCTATATATGATATTGATTCATTAAGAGAACTTGATTATTTATATTCAAAGCTAATAGAGAATTCAGATTTCATGAAGGCCAATATTGAATCAGGAAGTAAATATCTTGATGCAGTTGAAGTTTATAGAACATTCTGTAAGGGATCTCTTCTGGAGAAATATGATATTGATCCATCTATTTTAGATTGCGAATGTCCTATAAAAGAAGAAAGTGAATTCAGCATAATACCTTCCCAGGTATATGATAAGATAAATGTTAATCAAGTTTTGAAGCTTGCACACTATAAATGTGATATAGACGATGAACATGAAACTCCTAATTATCTGGATACAGGTCATGCTTCTATGGAAGTTCATTATCTGATTCCACTAAATGTGCAACCATATGTAGCAAACAGTCTTGATGTTTATGCAAATATTTTATGTATCTGTCCTTCCTGTCATCTTCATTTGCATACTGGACCAAAAATTGATGTAAGAAATATGCTGGAAAAGATATATATTGATCGAGCAAATAGATTAAAAATATCTGGTATAGCTAAAGATGAAGAGACCTTTTGGAACTTAATTGAAAAAAGTGGTGAGTATTTTTAGATGGTTCCCTTATTTTACACAGCATATATTAAGAAAAAATGATGTTTTAGCTTGAACAGCAACTTAATTGGTGAAATAATAAATCAACGGATTATACATATGGAAGAAGATTTATTTGTTGATTACATCATCAAGATACGAAACAATAAAATGATAACAGCCAAACACTATTTAGATAGTTTGAATAAAATATCTAAAGTTATGGTTGAAATTGGTTATGAATTTGATTCTATCTATGATATAGATTCTTTTTCTCAATTACTGCAGTTAAAAGATGATCTCAAGAACAATGTAGCTTTCAAAAAGCTAGATGAAAAAGGTCACCGTATGTATTCTGCAGGTCTCAATCGCTACATAGAGTTCTCTGAAGGCAAGTTACTTGATGAGAGTGATAATCTTCTGACTTTACTGGATGAACCTTGTCCTGTTAGACCTAAATCATTTAGAAGCGAAACAGAGAGTGAGAGACGTGATAGAATAATCGTCAACCAGGTACTACAAGCAGCACATTATCAATGTGAGATAGACTCAGATCATAAAACTTTTAAATCTAAAACAAATCATCATTCATACATGGAAGCCCATCATTTAATCCCTTTAAATATGCAAAAAGAAGTTTCAAATAGTCTTGATGTATATTCCAACCTCATTTGCTTATGTCCAACATGCCATATGCTCCTGCACCATGGTATGAAAGAAGATAAATCAAAAATCATAGAGAATCTTTTTGATGAACGAAAATATCGCATGCAAGATGCAGGTCTGAGGTTTGGAAAACATGAATTTAATGAACTAATTGAAGAGAGTGGGGTTTATTAGTTTTTAAGCCAATAAACTCAAAGGAAAATCTTTTGTATCTTGAATTGTCAAGTCAAGTGCAACGAGGTTTCATAATAAGCCTCAAATGGACTTTTGTAACCT
>JALNVT010000209.1 GCA_023231265.1 Sphaerochaetaceae bacterium | reverse complement strand
TATTAGTAGCTTAACAGTAGCAATTACTATTTTCTTTCTCTCTTTATCCTTTCGGCAAATGTGTTGGAAACCCTTAAGATTAATAGACATTAGATTTTCTAGTTCTCGCGATACTATTTCAAGCAAATTAATTTTAAAGGAAGTCCTAACATGGCAAAAAAACTTTATGTAGGTAACTTAAGTTACAACACAACAGAAGAAGGTCTAAGAGATCTATTCGCTCAATTCGGTACTGTAAACAGTGCTAACATCATCATCGACAGAGACACTCGTCGTTCTAAAGGATTCGGCTTTGTTGAATTAGAAGAAGATGATGCAGCAGATGCAGCTATCTCACAACTAGACGGCAAAGAATACGAAAGACGTAACCTACGTGTTAACGAAGCTATTTCAAAACCTCGTAACAATGACCGTGGTGGTTATAGAAGATAATTTAATTAATATTAGATCCAACACTACATATGAAGGAATCAGAAATGGTTCCTTTTTTGTGCCCATCAAAAAAGGACTCTTACAAAGAGTCCTTTTTTTATTCATATGAATATTTTTAATTTATTTTATGCTTCTTTGGTATAGATGAAGAAGTTCTCATCTTCTTTGCCCTCTTCATATAGCTCTGTGGAGATGGCACTCTCTCTTTTGAATCCAAGGTGGTCATAAAAATGATAGTCACAATCTGTTGCTGTCTGAAGACCAATCTTTTTTATACCCTGCTCTCTGCAATCATTCAAATACTGTTTGATCAAGCTCTTTCCAAGTCCATGACCTTTTGCAAGTGGAGATACCATAAGTAGATATACCTCACTTTCAAAGTCTGCTTCACTGTATAGAGTGTGACAATCTTTTTCATAGAGTCTAAAGAATGATAATGCTGTCAGTCTGTTTCCGAAATCACCTTTGATTGTGCTGAGGAGTATTTTTGCATGTAAGTGCAACATTTTAAGTTTTGTTTTCTTCTTTCCCATCTCTGCAAATATAAGACCTAGAATCTGATCTTTTTCATTCACAACAATTCTTGTATAAGAACACTGTATCAATACTTCTTGCAGATAATATTCAAATGGAACATCAACATTTTTTAGATTCTTAAAATGTAAATCGAAGTCTCATGTTTCTTTCAATAATTCGACAACCTTTGTGAAATAATGGTCATCATATGTCTTTATTTTTGTTTTCATATGTGTATATTATAACATCCCAATTATATATTTACAACATGGTACAAAAGTTACCAAATCAGTATATTTACATATTTAGGGGGTTTTTACTTGTATTATAACCAAAACTATTGTATATTTATACGGAAAAAATACACCGAAAATCAAAACATAATTACTACAGGAGTATACATATGCGAGAACGTCACACTAGACTTACCGTTGTCAAAGAAATGATCAAAAACAATCGAATTGACAATCAGGATATGCTTTTAGAAATGCTAAAGAAAGAAGGTTTCACTGTAACACAGGCAACCCTCTCTAGAGATTTAAAAATGTTAAAGGTCGGAAAAATTTCCGATGGTTGGTCAGGATACTATTACGCACTACCCGAAAACGACTTAATAAGTGAATCAGAAAAGAGCTACATGCAAGATGTTAGAAGAGGCATTCTCTCAATTGAATTCAGTGGTAACTTTGGTGTTATTAAAACACGCAGTGGTCACGCAAATAGCGTAGCAATTGCTTTAGATGTGTTGGCATTGCCTGAAATTTTAGGTACACTTGCTGGTGACGATACTATTTTCGTAATTCTTAGAGAAGGAATGACAAAAGAAGACCTTCAAGAGAGTTTCAAAAACAGAATTCCTGATATACAGGAATAGTCATTTTCCAAAACTACAGGAGACACATAATGGAATACAAAAATCTTGATACTGTATCATCTTTTAAAGATTTAAAAAAGTTAAATCCTTACAATGTAAAATGTAACATCAATAAGAAGCGTATTGAAAAATACCAAATTACTGAAGGTGGTGGTTTGACTTATAGCTATGCAACAATGCCTGTCGATGAAACACACATTGAAACTTTCCAAGAGATGGCAGATGAATGCCAGGTCATTGAAAAATATAAAGCTATACTGAATGGCGAGAGAATGAACACCGGTGAGAATCGTCTTGTTCTTCATCAATTGACTCGTGGACAGATCTTAAAAGATGTTGTAGCTGATGGTGAGAACAAAGGTGATTTCTACAAAGAACAGTTAGAAAGAATTCGTCTTTTCTCAGACAAAGTTAGAAATGGTGAGATTGTTGGTTCAACTGGAAAGAAATTCAAGAAAGTTGTTCAGATTGGAATCGGTGGCAGTGATTTAGGTCCAAGAGCTCTATACCTCGCTTTACGTGGTTATTGCCTAGGAAAAGAGCAGCAGGTAATTGAAGCTGATTTCATCAGCAATGTTGATCCTGATGACGTAGCAAATGTAACAAAAGATCTAGATTTTGAAGAGACTCTATTCATTCTTGTTTCTAAAAGTGGAACAACTCAAGAAACTCTAACAAACAGAGATTTAGTATTGCAAGCTCTGAAGAGCACAAACATTGAAGGTTTCGATAGCAAGAAGCACATGATTGCTGTAACAAGCAAGACAAGTCCTCTAGCTAGCAGCGAAGATGTTTTAGATGCATTCTTCATTGATGACTACATCGGTGGTCGTTATAGCTCTACAAGTGCTGTTGGTGGAGCAATCCTCTCAATTGCATTTGGTTTCGATGTTTTTGAAGAATTATTGTTAGGTGCTCATGAAGTGGATGTAAAATCATTGCATCCAAATGTATTGGAAAACCCTGCACTTCTTGATGCTTTGATTGGTGTATATTTAAGAAATGTTCTGGGCTTGCCTTCAACAGCAGTTCTTCCTTACTCACAGGCTCTTTCAAGATTCCCTGCACACCTACAGCAGTTGGACATGGAAAGCAATGGTAAGACAGTAAATAGAGATAAGCAGAGAGTTTCTTACCACACAGGTCCAGTAATTTTTGGTGAACCTGGTACAAATGGTCAGCACTCATTCTATCAGCTACTGCACCAGGGAACAGATACAGTTCCTCTGCAGTTCATTGGTTTCAAGAAAAGTCAGTTTGAAAAAGATATCGTAACAGATAACTCAACAAGTCAGGCAAAATTGAATGCCAACCTTGCAGCTCAGATTGTAGCTTTTGCTTTGGGCAAGAATGATGAAAATCCTAACAAAGTATTTGAAGGCAATCGTTATTCTTCATTGTTGTTAGCAGATCAATTGACTCCAAAAACATTGGGTGCATTGCTATCTCACTTCGAGAACAAAGTTATGTTCCAAGGTTTCATCTGGAACTTGAACTCATTCGACCAAGAAGGTGTTCAACTTGGTAAGCTTCTAGCTAAGAAGGTACTCAGTGGCTGTGATGGCGATGAAGTATTGAAAGCTTATGCTGACATGATATAAATAGCAGATTAACTGATCCTATAAATAAAGACGCTCAATTTTGAGCGTCTTTACTGTTTTATTATATGTACTTTTATTTTTAGGCCTTGAGCTCTCTTCTCTTGTTGTATGTAAACACAAGAATTCCAGCTGCAACAACAAGTAAGTAACCCAATAAGGCATATACTGTTGGAACCTCATGGAACATGAAGAATGAGAACATAGCTGCAAATACAACACCAAAGTATTCATATACAGATATCTCTCTAGCTGGCGCATATGAATAAGCATATGTTATACCAATCTGTCCGCCGGTAGCTGCAACACCTGCTAAAATCAAGATGAACAGCTGCATTCCATCCATGTGCACATATTGTACTGCGGTGAAAGGTAGAGTGAACAGACAGGAGAATATAGAGAAGAATGCAATCATGACATTCTTATTAGCTCCTTCTTGGCTTATCTTTCTTACAAGGGTGTAAGCAAAACCTGCTCCAACACCACCACCGACAGCAATCAAGTAATCAAAGACACGACCACCATTCAATGAAGGATTGGCAACGAGTGCTGCTCCCATAAATGCTACGAACACAAATAAAATCTGTGCCAATTTTGGTCTCTCTTTCAAAATGAATACTGAGAAAATTATTGTGCAGAATGGTCCTATCTTCTGAAGCACCACTGCATCACTCAAGATCAAATGATCTACTGCATAATAGTTTGCAACCATTGCCAGTGTTCCTATGAAACTTCTCAAAGTCAGAAGTGGGATGTGTCTTCTTTCCAACTTCGGTCTATTCTCTTTATCTCTAAATATTACAAACAGGATTACAATACCTGCTACAAAGTTTCTAAAAAAAGCTTTTTGCATTGATGGTAAATCGCCTGACATACGAACAAAAACATTCATCACTGCAAAGCTAAATGCGCTGAATATAAGAAAAGTTATTCCTTTCTGTCTATTATTCACTGAACTACTCCCTCAATTAAGTTAAAAGAACTCTATCCTTATGAAGAAGAT
>JALNVT010000208.1 GCA_023231265.1 Sphaerochaetaceae bacterium | reverse complement strand
TTTGATAATAATTATTTCAATCATCGCTACCAAGGAATTCCTGAAGGTGGATACCTTCCTATAATTGAGAAGTTGACAGAAGGTGCTGACATCATGCTGAACTGCGATTTCAATGAAGACAGAGAGAAATATACCAAGTTAGCTAAAAAGGTACTTTATACAGGACCACTTGATTCTCTATATGATTTCAGCGAAGGTCAGCTTGATTATAGATCTGAAAAATTTGATCATAAAAGATATGAAGAAGAGAATCATCAAGGTGTTGCTGTTATAAATTACACAGAACGAGAGATTCCTTACACAAGAACAATTGAGCACAAACACTTTGAGAAACAAGAGAGTCCTGTAACATGGGTAAGTTATGAATATCCTGTAGATTACAGTGAAACTGGGGAACCATATTATCCTCTACGTGATGAAAAGAACTTGGCTCTTCATGAAAAATACGTTGAAAAAGCAAAAAGTGATGAATCACTTTTAATTGGCGGACGTCTGGCTGAGTACAGTTACTATGATATGGACACCACAATCGATTCTGCTTTGAAGCTTTCTGAAAGCGTGGAGTAAAAAAATACATATCTCACATAAATCAAAACACCTTGCCATTAATTGACAAGGTGTTCTGAGTTTTACAGGGTAAATGTTAAATTATTTTACAACAATGTTAACCAATTTACCTGGAACTGCAATTTTCTTGATGATTGTCTTTCCTTCAATCCAAGGCAGTATCTTTTCATTGCTTAAAGTTGTTTCAATCATATCTTCTCTGCTGATATCACGTGCAACTTTCACTTTAGTTCTGAGTTTGCCATTGACCTGCATTACAAGTTCCATTTCATCATCGATTGTTAAAGCTTCATCATATGTTGGCCAAGGAGCTCTAGCTAGAGACTCTTTGTGTCCAGCTCTCTGCCATAGCTCTTCACTTAGATGTGGTGTGTAAGGAGCCATCATCAAAATCAAGTCTTCCCATACTTCACGTGGAAGAGTATCAATTTTGTAAAGCTCATTAACAAGAACCATCATCTGAGAGATAGCAGTGTTGAAGTTCAACGTATCTGTATCGCCAGTAACTTTCTTGATTGTCTTGTGAAGTTTCTTAAGAAGGTCTTTGGAAGGCTTCTCTTCAGAAATAGTTCTTTCTTCGCCCAATCTCCAAATTCTGTCTAAGAAACGGTATATACCAGACATTCCAGAAGTTGACCAAGGTTTTGAAACCTGCAAAGGTCCCATGAACATTTCATAAACACGCATTGAATCTGCACCGAATTCTTCGATGATTTCATCAGGGTTTATAACATTCTTCAAACTCTTTGACATCTTAGCAATAACTTTTTCAAGTTTGTTATCTGTGCCTTTTTCAACACATGTACCATCTGCTAGTTCTTCAACTTCATCAGCAGGTACCAAAGTTTTATCATCTCTTTGATAAGCAAAGCTTGTGATCATTCCCTGGTTTACCAATCTTTTGAAAGGTTCTTTTGTGTTAACAAGACCCAAATCGAATAGAACTTTATGCCAGAATCTAGCATATAGCAAGTGAAGAACAGCATGTTCTGCACCACCTACATATAGGTCTACAGGCATCCAGTAATCTTCTTTTTCTTTAGAAACAAATTCTTCAGTATTTAGAGGATCAAGATAACGTAGGTAATACCAACAAGATCCAGCCCATTGAGGCATTGTGTTGGTCTCTCTTTTTGCATGACCACCACATACTGGACAGGTAGTATTTACCCAAGAATCAATCTTTGCCAATGGACTCTCGCCTGTTCCGCTTGGTTCATAAGAATCTACTTCAGGTAATGCGATAGGTAGCTGATCTTCAGGAACAGGTACAACACCACATTTATCACAATGAACTAGAGGAATTGGTTCACCCCAGTATCTCTGTCTTGAGAAAATCCAGTCACGAAGTTTGTAGTTTACTGCTTTGTGTCCGCAACCTTTCTCTTCCAACCATGCGAGCATCTTTGCAATAGCATCTTCTTTATTGAGGTCATTTAAGAATTCTGAATTTACGTGGGTACCATCTTCAGTCCAAGGTTGTTCTTGAACATCAACTTCACTCTTCAATACTTCAGTGATAGGAAGGTCAAATTTCTTTGCAAATTCCCAGTCTCTTGAATCATGAGCTGGAACAGCCATGATTGCACCAGTTCCATAACTGATCAGTACATAGTCAGCAATCCAGATTGGTATTTTCTTACCATTTACAGGATTGATTGCATAGCTACCAGAGAACACACCAGTTTTGTCTTTAGCCAAATCTGTTCTTTCTAAATCTGATTTTTCAGCTGTTTTCTTGAGATATTCCTCTACTGCAGCTTTTTGTGCTGGTTTTGTTAATTGTTCTACCAATGGATGTTCAGGAGCAATAACCATGTAGGTTGCACCGAACAAAGTATCACAACGAGTTGTATAAACTTCAAGTTTCTCTTCGCCTTCTTCTAAAGAGAAGAATACAGCGGCACCTTCAGATCTTCCAATCCAGTTGCGTTGCATAGCTTTTACACTTTCAGGCCAATCTAGATCATCCAGACCTTCAAGAAGTTTGTCTGCATATTCAGTTATTTTGAATACCCACTGTCGGATGTTCTTTCTTACTGTTTGTGTTCCACAGCGTTCACATCTTCCATCTTTAACTTCTTCATTGGATAGTCCTGTTTTACAACTAGGGCACCAGTTGATAGGTTTTTCTGATTCATAAGCCAAGCCTTTTTTGTATAGCTGTAAGAAAATCCATTGTGTCCATCTGTAATACTCTACAGAGTGAGTGGATATTTCTCTGTTCCAGTCATAGCTGAATCCAAGACTTTTGATCTGTCTTCTGAAGTTTTCAATGTTTTTTTCAGTAGTTTCACGAGGATGAGTACCAGTCTTAATAGCATAGTTCTCAGCAGGTAAACCGAAAGAATCGAAGCCCATTGGGTGTAAGACATTATAGCCGTTCATTCTTAAGAAACGACAATAAATATCTGTCGCAGTGTAGCCTTCTGGATGTCCTACATGAAGACCAGCACCTGAGGGATATGGAAACATGTCCAATACGTATTTGCGCTGTTCTTTAGTGAATGACGCATCTTCTGTAGTAGCGAAAGTCTGGTTTTCGTCCCAGTATGCTTGCCACTTTTTTTCAATATCATTAAATGGATAATTACTCATAAGATTAATATACATTTGCACTCAAAACTCGTCAACATAAACTTATCTTTAGTGCATATATATTCAATAATTATCGACGTTTTGAATTCTTTGTGAAGATTATTTCGTCAATTCTTTTATCACTCATTTTTTTTATGAGATATTTACCATATGGGTCGGCGATAATTTCTTTCTCAACAGGAATACAACCGGTGATACTCATTAGGTACGCAGCGATGGTTCCCATCTTCTCCGCTTTTGGATATTTGATATCCATTTCATCACAGAATTGAAGGAAAGGAGTCTCTCCTTTTATGATGAACTTGTGCTTGTTGTCCTTTATTTTTTGAATGTTCTCACCGTCTGCAAATTCATGTTCATCGTATATCTCACCGATGACCTGTTCTGCAACATCTTCCATTGTTATGATTCCACTGAATCCACCATATTCATCAAGAACAATTGCCATCTGAAGATTCTTTTTCTTGAATAAGAAGAAGATGTAATCGAGGTGCTTTGTTTCAGGAATGAATATTGGCTTTCTTGCAATTGAAGATAGAGGTTTATCCAAAGTTCCTTTCAGTTGAGCATGAAGTAAATCTCTTATCAAGATTATACCTGTTATATTTTCATAATCATCATGATATATAGGAATCCTTGAATAGTTGGAATTTACAATCTGTTCAAAAGCCTCACCGATGGTAAGATTATCAGGGAGGGTGAATACATCCTTTCTGTGTGTCATCACTGTTTTAATAGGATTTTCTGAGAAGTGAAGTACCTTCTGTACCAATTCATTCTCATACTCATCTACAATTCCGCCTTCTTTAGCAACATCAACAACTCTCAGTATTCCTTCAACTGTAAGATTGTTTTTTGTGTTGCCTCTGAAAAGACGACTTATACCTGTACCTATTGCTTTGATCACCCAAACTAAAGGGAAAAGTACAATTGTGAGCCAATAAATAGGATAGGCCATGAAACGAGCTATATCTGAAGAATGTATTATAGCAAGTTGTTTTGGAGTTACCTCTCCGAATATCAAAATGATGAGTGTCAAAACACCTGTACCATAGGCAATCATATCGGAACCTAAGTAGTTTATGCAGAATGTTGTAACAAGAGAGGAGACACTGATATTCACGACATTGTTACCAATGAGGATTGTAGTTAGCAGTGTGTCTTTATTTTTTGTTAATTTTGCTGCCATTCTAGAACTCTTATTTCTCTCTTCCTCAAGTTCTCTAACCTGAATGATTGAAAGGGAGGTAAAAGCAGTTTCTGTTGATGAAAAAACAGCACTTAG
>JALNVT010000207.1 GCA_023231265.1 Sphaerochaetaceae bacterium | reverse complement strand
GAAATGAAAAAGATATCAACAATACTTATGGTAGCTCTTTTATCTGTTGGTGCAGTATTTGCACAGGGTACAAAAGAGAGTGCTACTGTTAAGCAGGATGAGCCAATAACACTGGAATGGTGGACTTGGTCACCTGAAATGAAAGAAAAAAATGAGAAAAGCATTGCTAAATATGAAGCTATGCATCCAAATATTACAATTGAGAATACAATGATGAGTGGTTCTGAATACTGGCCAAAACTTAGAATAAGAGCCAATCAGAACAACCTACCAGATGTATTTGGTATGAGCAGTGGTTCTCTTGAAGAATGGGCAGGTGACGGTCTTTTAGCTGATTTAGATGGCTTCATTGCATCTGATAATACTAAAGAAGTTATCTACAACAGCCTTTTGGAATCAACAAAGGAAATTGCAGGAGGAGATCATTATTATGTATTGCCTTTTGCCCTTGTTACAACAAACCTTTATTACAACAAAGATATGTTTGATGCAGCAGGAATCTCCTATCCAACAGATGATTGGACCTGGGATGATTTCAAATCTGCAGCAAAGAAATTAACTCTTGATAAAGATGGTGATGGAACAGTTGATCAGTGGGGATTCTGG
This sequence comes from Sphaerochaetaceae bacterium, assembly GCA_023231265.1. Classification (GTDB taxonomy): domain Bacteria; phylum Spirochaetota; class Spirochaetia; order Sphaerochaetales; family Sphaerochaetaceae; genus Pleomorphochaeta. The sequence continues at coordinate 3,847 of JALNVT010000207.1, read as the reverse complement.
TTCTATGGTAGATATGCACAGATTGAACCTTGGGTATATGCAAATGATGGTAACTTAATTGATAGAGATACAATGAAGTTTGCTCCTGATGCAAATGCAATGGAAGCACTTAAGATGTTGACTGACTTAGTTTTGGTTGATAAAGTTGCACCTCCACAGAAAGATATGGCATCATACAGACAGCGTGATATATTTGCACATGAGTTAGCTGCAATGTCAGTTGAAGGTTCTTGGAACATTGATAACAACAGACAGCACAGTGATCCTGAAATGAGATGGGGTATTGCAAAGATTCCTACAGGTCCTAGCACAACAACACCTTATGTTTATGGTTGGTCAGATAGCTATGCTATGTCTCCTACAACAGAGCATCCACAGGAAGCTTGGGACTTCATGAGATATATGGCTGGAGAAGGTACAACTATGGATATGTATATGGCTGGAAAGATTCCTTCATATATTCCTCTAGCTGAATCCGATGAATTTGATGCATCTGATGAAGAACCACAGGAAATGTATATCCTCAAAGAACAGGCAGCTATGCCAATGAGAACATCATATACAAAGGGTTGGAATGAATGGAGAGGTTACGGCGCAGCTGAAGCTCTTGGTTTGAACGGCCTGATTGATGGAATTGTTAACGGCGAGATGACATTTGATCAAGCTATGCAAGAGGCTCCAAGTGACATCAATACTGTACTTGATAGATACTATAATTAGTTTCTAGTTATTTAGAAAAATATCTGCAGGATTGTTAAATATTCTGCAGATATTTTATAGGTATGTATATGAAAGAAAAAAAACTGATATGGCATGGTAAATACACTCCATGGTTATTTTTATTGCCAACAATTGTTGGTCTGCTTGTGTTCAAATTGATTCCAATCTTTTCAGCTTTTTATCTGAGCTTCACAAGATGGTCTCTGTTAGGCGACCCTAAATTCATAGGACTGAAAAATTTCCAAGAAGCTTTAGCTTCAAAACATTTTATTCAAACGGTAGGCAATACCTTTGAATTTTCAATTATATATATTATTGGCTCAATGATATTTGGGCTGTTTCTTGCCGTCCTCATAAACAAAAAATTGAAGAGTATGAATGTATTTAGAGCTATCATATATCTTCCAGTTGTAACTTCCTCTGTGGCAGTAGGTATTGTTTGGAATTGGATTTTGGGGCCAAATGTAGGTCTTTTGAGCAAGATTTTAGCTGCTATATCAATCCAAGCTCCATATTGGATAGGCGATGCATCAATTGCTCTAAAAACTGTTGCATCTGTTCAGGTTTGGAAGATGTCAGGATATTACATGATATTGTTTCTTTCTGGCCTTCAAGCAATAGATCCACAGGTAGTTGAAGCAAGCATTGTAGATGGAGCTAGCTCTGTACAAAGATTTTTCACAGTCACTCTTCCAATGTTGGCTCCAACAACTTTCTTCGTCTTGACAATAACCATAATAGACTCATTTAAGAACTTTGAGCTCATTTATGCGATGACAAAAGGTGGACCACAGAACTCAACAAACACTCTTGTTTATGATGTTTATTTAAATGGATTTCAATACTTCAGAATAGGTTATGCATCAGCTATATCAATGGTGCTTCTGCTGTTTGTTATCATACTCACATCAATCAATTTTTATATCAAAAAGAATTGGGCAAAACCATTATACTAGGAGGATTTTAATGACGAAAAATGAAAACAAAATAAATCCATTAAGATTGATATTTCTAGTTATATTTGCTCTTTTGGCTATCTTTCCATTCCTTTGGATGGTTCAGAATTCATTCAACACAGAGAAACATATATTCACTAAAGAAATATTTAGCATTCCAGATCTACTTTTCAAGCGAAATATGTTTGAGAACTACATTGCGGTAATAAAAGATTATAATTTTGGCCGCTATACATTGAACAGCTTGCTGGTAAGTGGACTTGCTGCACTTGGACAGATTATTGTCTGCACTCTCAGTGGCTTTGTCTTTGCAAAGATGAAATTTAGAGGCAGCAAGATTGTATTCTCCCTGCTTCTGTTGACTCTCATGGTTCCTGTTCAAGTAACAATAATTCCTGAGTACTACATAATGATGAAAATGAATTGGCTTGATACTTTCTTACCATTGATCATTCCATCTTTCTTATCTGGAGCCTTTGGTACATTTATGATGAAGGAATATTTTGAACAGATTCCTAATTCACTTCTTGATGCAGGTGTTATAGATGGAGCTAATGCAGGAAGAATGTATTTCAATATTTTCTTACCTCAAAGCAGTGCTCCTGTAGCAACGCTATTCATAATAGCATTTATGAACAATTGGAATGACCTTTTGAGACCAATGCTATATCTATCAAAAGAAAAATTACAGACAGTCACACTTGCCCTGACGCAATTCCAAAGTCAGTATTCTGCCAGATGGAATTTGCTTTTGACGGGTAGTGTACTCTCCATATTACCACTGATAGTGGTATTCATATTCAGTCAACAATATATAATTGAAGGATCTCTTAGTTCAGGAATAAAAGGATAATTAATTAATGAATACATATATAGATACAGTTAAATTAGATGATGGAAATATTCAAAAGTACCAGGTTGTAACTGGTTTTGATTGGGAAGATATGAAATTTGGTGTTCCAAAATTTGAAAAGAAGGTCATGGTTAAATTCAGCAACCTATATAGGTTGAATATAATACCAAAAGATCCATCATTATATGGCATTCTTTACTTCTATCAAGTACCAGAATCACTTGAATTGAATCTATCAAATGATACAGATTTAGGTGAGGTCTATGATAAGACAATACTCGTGAATTACTATTTTCAAAAGGCATCTCATGAAGGAAAGGTCAAAGAAGTTGATGAAACTTTAATCTTTGAAGATGATAACTTGCAGAGGATCTTTGATGAGCTAAAAAGTCAAAAGTTGGTCAGCAGTGCAAGAGGTGTTAAAAAGGATATTTTATTTCTTCCTCTGTATGACGGATTTGGCTACATGAGTTCTATAAAAGGACATTCTTTGAAAGTGAATTCACACTTCTTCTTGATGGAGATGTTTGATCGAGACAGTGGTTATGATTTGATTGGTACTCCTCACAGTCTTGCTCTTTATAAAAATAAAATACTTTTACCCCCTCTAAATCATCGAAAGGCTCTTTTAGTTCAAGAGGATGGAACAGTTGTAATCCGACATAAAGAATTGGCTGGGATGAAAATAACAATTGGGGATAAAGTATTCACCAATTGTTCAAGTACAAAGTATTTCTATCGTCCAGAGACAAGAGTGACTGATAAAGTGGATGGTTATGATATAATCATAGTCAATTCTGAAGTTGTAGCGCTGAAAAAAGGTGGTCAATCAAGAGTTCCAATGGCAGGGTTCATCATCCAAGTCAAAGGAGATGTTGTACTTACATCTCACAGCGTTGAATATGAAAACAAGAAAAACTACAAGTTTGGTATTCAGGTAGGACCTGCTATGATGATTGATGGTCTTAAAGAAGTTGAGATGTCATGTCCTATGTATGATGGAAATGGTGCTCCTTATCCATCTACTGTATATCCTATGAATTTTCATAAAAGTAGGGCAGCAAGAATAGGGCTTGGAGAGATAGATAACAAACCAATTCTTATTTGGGCAGAAGGTGCTGGAAAGCTTGGTTATATCAAAGGTAAAGAGAGCTGCGGAGCTTCTTTGAGTGAGTTTGCTGATTTCTGTGAATCTAAGGGAATAAGAAATCTTGTCAATCTTGACGGAGGGGGATCAGCTCAATTGATATATAAGGATAAAAAATATCTTAAAATAGCAGATAGACTTGATGATACAGTGACAGAGGATGAGAGACCT
>JALNVT010000206.1 GCA_023231265.1 Sphaerochaetaceae bacterium | reverse complement strand
TTTATAATTTTATTTTAGCAATTGGGTCCAAAACTCTGTGCTTACCAACCATCTTATCAACAGCTCTGTGATGTGCATCCTCACAGCCATTCCATGGCTTGTTACTGTTCGCACTCTTGTATTTCTGAGTCAACCAGAGATTATCGGCTGCAATCCTATCAAGATTTCTCAATTCAAGCTCTGTAATAGACTTAACAAAAGCATTTGCATCTTTAGCATTCAAAACAGAGGGAGCTGTTGTAATCAATTCATTGTAATGATGCAGACAGAAACCTTTTGATTCATCAACTGCCTCTTTAAATTTGGGATCAGTATTCCAAAGTTGAATTATGGTATAAACATATCTATCAAGTCGTGATTTCATCTGAGTGCAGATCAAACAACCTGACTCTCGATTGGTAAACTGAGCAGACAATTCTGCAATTGCTTTCTCTGTTTTCTTACCAGGTTTGACATTCAACACACCATCAAAAGCTTTCTTAAATTTCTTTCTGCTTTCCTCAAGATATGTATCACATATCAATCCTAAATCCTGTGCTTTTTTGGCATCGCTCAACATCTGAAAATGACTGTTGCAGAAGCCATATTCATTGACCCTGACACGTGTTTCTGGGTTCATCACAGAAGATCCCAAATAGAAATCCACTCCATGTTGTTCTGCTTCTTTCATCAAATCACAAAGGAAGCACTCACTTCCACTTTGTACTCCGTCCCATACTGGGATAGTTTCCAATTTATATTTGGGTTTTCCAATCATCTAGTTCAATCCTTTTGCACTCAAATAGTCTTTTACCATATCGGGATAATTGGTGATAACACCTGTAATACCCCATTCGACACATTTTTTCAGGCTCTCCATATCATTTACAGTCCAAACATTCAAACTGATTCCATTCATGATGCATTCATCAACAGCTTCTTTTGTCAAAGTCTTGATATCAGGATGATAGAATTCAACTCCAAGTTTGTGAGCATAATATCCTGCATTCACCATTCCCCAATCAGGGTAGAGCAAGCCACATGGAATATCTCTGTCCAAATCTTTCATGAAATGTATTGAAGAGTGGTTGAATGAAGAGAATATAACTTTATCCTGAAGGTTGTATTTTCTGACCATCTTGAGGGCTTTCTCTTCAATATCTCTGTAATAAACAAGGTTTGTTTTAATTTCAATATTTGTCACAGCATCTGTTGTGCTTATGTATTGGCAGTATTCTTCAAATGTTGGAATCTTAGCTTCATCCCCTTTATACTGTGGGAATTTATATGATGCATCTAACATCTTCAATTCTGCTAAGGTCTTGTCCTTAACAAAACCTGTTCCATCAGTTGTTCTGTCAACTTTTTCGTCATGGATTACAACAAGTTCATCATCTTTGGTCAGATGAATATCAAGTTCAATTCCATCTGCACAAGCTTCTTCTATAGTTTTTTTAAAACTGATCATTGTATTTTCAGGATAACATCCAGAAAAACCCCTGTGTCCATATGTTAGCATTGTCATTTGATTGCCTTCTATTTTTTTGTATTATTATATCTATATTGCCATAATATACCTATTTTATAAAGTAAAATCGTTAATATTTAATATTGTAGGTATTTGCAAACTATTAAATTATATCATTTGATAATATCAATTTAGAATTTAAATAAAAAAAACCTTCCAAGATTTTTAGTCTCAGAAGGCATATGTTTTTAATAGAGTGAACTATTTAGCTAGTTTTTCTGCTTTAGCTACAATGTTTTCAGCTGTGAAACCGAAAGCTTTTTGTAAGTATGCAAGATTACCAACTTCACCGAATCTTTCACCAACGTTTAAGAAGTCCATTTTTACAGGAACAGTCTGGATTAAATGTGTAGCGATCATCTCACCAACACCACCAGCGTAACGACCGTTTTCACAAACAAGTACACTACCACAACGTTTTGCTACCTTTTCAAGTAATTCAGTATCTAAAGGTCTGATGGTATGTAGATCTACTAGAGTTGCATTGATGCCTTTCTCTTTTAAGATTTCCACAGCTTTCTCACCTTCACCAACCATTACAGAACCTGTTGCAATAATTGCTACATCAGAACCTGTTGCAAGTTCAATACCCTTACCCAGTTCAATTTTTGTACCAGCTGGATATCTGTGAGCAATGCCCTTACGAGGAGCACGTGTGTATGATGATTTATCTAAAGCATAAGCCTGTTTTACCAATTCATACATGCTCTGAGCATCACTTGGTTCGATGATTGTTACACCAGGAACCTGTCTCAACAATGCAATATCTTCAAATGGCATGTGAGTACCACCATTGTATTGAGCTGTTACACCAGGATCAGTACCAATCATGTGCACTACCTGATGAGCATATCCTACAGATAAGAAAAGTTGATCAAATACTCTTCTACTTGCGAAAATACCAAAAGTATGTGTAAAAGGTTTCAAACCCATTGAAGAAAGACCTGCTGCAACGCCAATCATGTTTGCTTCTGCAATACCACAGTTGAAGAAACGATCAGGATGTTTCTCTTGGAAACTGGTTGATCCAAGGCATGAAGCTAGATCTGCATCTAACATTACAACTCTTTCATCTTGATCACCAAGTTCATTAATTGCCAACATTACGGCATCTCTCATATTTGCTAATTTAGTTGTATCTTTCATCATTATTCTCCTTCTCTTTCAAGAAGTTCTTTGATTGCTTCTTCTGCAACTGTTTCATCAAATGCCATGCTGTGATTCTTGGTTGTGTTCTCACCAGGAATGAAGCCATGTGCTTTTTGAGTATCCATTATAATCATTGAAGGACGATCTGTTACTTCTTTAGCTGCTTCTACTGCTCTAGCAATAGCTGCAAGGTCATGTCCGTTGATACGTTGTACATGCCAGCCGAAACCTAACCATCTTGTATCAATATTTTCCATGCTTACAATATCAGCTGTTGGACCATCAAGCTGTAGTTTATTTAAGTCAGTAAAAGCAATCAAGTTACCAAGTTTCCATTGAGCTGCAGTTTCTGCACCTTCCCAGATTTGGCCTTCTTGTGATTCACCATCACCAATTACTACAAATGTTCTTGAATCTTCTTTTTTAACTTTCTGACCTAGAGCAATTCCGATTGCAGCAGAAAACCCCTGACCAAGTGAACCACCAGTGAAATCAACACCAGGTGTTTTTGTCATATCACAGTGTGAAGGAAGGTTTGTGCCACCTGCGTTCAATGTTTTTAACCATTCAACAGGGAAATATCCTTTTGATGCTAATGTTGCATAAACAGCTGGACCAGCATGTCCTTTTGAACAAACAAATCTATCACGACCTTCTTTCTTTGGATCTTTAGGATCAATTCTCATCTCTTGATAATAAAGATATGTTAACATTTCAACGATTGACATGCTACCACCAATATGACCTGAGCCAAAATGGCCAATTTCTCGGATTGTCATTTCGCGAATTTGTAAAGCTTTGCGCTTTAGCTCGTTAATCTCCATAACGTTTCTCCTTATATATACTTCATTTTTATTCAAATCATCAATATTTCTTCATTTTTTTTTAAAATTCAGTTAAAAAGCGACTACTATAAAAATTTAATATTCAAACTTATTTAAGCATTATAGCATGATTTTAGTAGAATGCAAACAAAAAACAACCACCAATAAATTACATTTATTTATATATCTGAAAAGAATTTATAAATAAATCATTACAAGTCATCATTTATTATTTTTATCGATAAAATGATACATCCCTGTACTAAAAAAACAAAGCAAATCATTTATTTACTTTCAATAAGTAAATTATATAATATTTTTATCTAATTAGCAAATATCATACTGCTTATTTCTGAATAAAATATAAAATTCTCTTTTTACCTAAATTCCAAATCCTAAACCAAACTTGCCTGTGATACCTTTCAAACAATATTCTGCTATCAAGCCACATTTAAGGTCTGGCTCAATTCATCATCAATACTGATGATGTTGCCCATCCAAGACTCACCTCTTTGGTAGTTTATTACATCAAAAGTAATATAATATAATGGGTGCTGAAGAAAGTAAAAATTTCTTAACCACATCTTTTATATAAGAAAAGCCCAAACAGGAGATGTTCCCATAAAGGCTTTTATTTTAAATATAATATATTCTACCAACCAAACTCTAAATAGATTATAGGTAAGTTGGCAAGAGTGTTATTCAATGGCATCTCTGCACCCAATGCAAGGAATCCTCCATCAGCTCTGTGAGCTGTAAGTTTTGCTCCAACGAGCGTCTCATAAGTTGATGCATAGAAGTTCATTCCTGCATAAGGTATAACTGAAGCTGAATATTGATAATCTGAAGAGATTGGTACATTGAGTCCAAGTTCAAGTCCAAAAATATCCAAGCTATAGGAATATATTCCTTGATAGAAAGACCTGTTTATGTAAGCAACATCAGCATAAACAGATAGATTCTCTCTGTCATAGACCTCAGCATTTATGCTTATATCAGATAATCCATTGAAATTAGTGTCTGCCACCGTTGTCAGATTTCTTTT
>JALNVT010000205.1 GCA_023231265.1 Sphaerochaetaceae bacterium | reverse complement strand
GCTTTTGCATTGTTGAATGATATACCTTCAACTATATCTTTGAGCATCTCATCATCATTTGGCATCTCACCATTTTCAACCATATCACCAATCAGATCACACATTATGCGTCTGAAGTACTCGTGACGTGGATAGGATAAGAAAGATCTGCTATCTGTGAGCATTCCCACAAAGTATGATAGCTGTCCAAGACTTGCAAGAGTCTTCATCTGCTGTCTCATACCATCGATGTGATCACAGAACCACCATGCAGAGCCCAACTGTATTTTATTTGAAGGAGCTTTTTGGAAGCTGCCCATAATTGTAGCCAAAGGATAGTAATCTTGTGGATTCAATGAATAAAGAATTGTTTTTGGAAGCTCATCAGTCTTATCTACTTCATCTAGGAAAGTAGCAGTTGATTGTGCAACTTGAACATCGTTACAGCTATCACAACCTACGTCTGGACCCAGTTTGTTGAATAAAGATGTGCTGTTGTTTCTCAAAACATTGAGATGAAGCTGCATTATGATGTTCTTTTTATTATAAAGACGAGCCATTCTCAGAAGTAGATATCCCATCCATTTTTCACATTCTTGCTGTGATAGCTTGCTGCCCTGAAGTCTCTTGATGAGTATTATGGTTGCTTCACCCTCTGTAGCAAAAACAGATGGAAGAGCGCCATTTATTCCATGATCTGAAATACGACATCCATTATCTGCAAAGAAATCAAGTCTCATTGAGAGGGCATCAACAACATCTTCTGCTTTCTGGATTTTTGTATCAGTTATTACCTGAAGTTTGTTGATGTACTCAATAAATTGAGGATTGTCGATTGCAGTGAATTTATCAGGTCTGAAAGATGGAAGAACCTTAGCAGGACATTTTCCGTCTTTTATTATCTGAATGTGGTGAGCCAAATCATCAGTAGGATCATCTGTTGTTCCAACTGCATACACATTGAAGCGTTTCATGATGCCATATACATTGAAATCAGGATCATTCTTCAATTTTTCATTTGCTTCTTGATAAATTTTCTTAGCATTCTTTGTATTGAGTATATCTGTTATACCAAAGTATCTTCTTAGTTCGAGGTGAGTCCAATGATAAAGAGGGTTGCCAACAAGCTTTTCAACTGTAGATGCCCATGCATAGAATTTATCAAAATCATCACCATCACCTGTGATCAATCTTTCCTCAACTCCATGAGTTCGCATCTGTCTCCATTTATAATGGTCTCCACCTAGCCAAGCTTCAGTGATGGAATTGAATCTTATGTTCTCTGAAATTTCTTTTGGACTCAAGTGACAGTGATAATCAAAAATAGGCATGTTTTTTGAGTATTTTTGGAATAATTTATTTGCAGTTTTTGTTTTTAATAGGAAATCATCTCCTAAAAATTCTTTCATGGTTGCTCCTTTGGTCAATATCTAAGTGTTCTTAAATAGATATACTAATATATTAGTACGTGTATATTAAATCTATTTTACAAGAATATGCAAGGAAAAAAATATTTTTCTGTACAAACCTTAATAGAAATTTTTGAGATAAGAAAATATCAAAATTTTAAGAAGTGTAACTTTTTTTGTTGCAACTAATATATTAGTATGTTAATATACGAATACAACAGGAGCATAATATGAAGCTTACAGATTTAAAAAATAATACTATAGAGGGATATACCCTTCCAAAATTTGATGTAGAATCAATGCGTGAGAAAACTGCTAAAGAATGTAAATGGGTACATTTTGGTGCAGGTAATATCTTTAGAGGCTTTCCTGCAGCAAGAATGCAGGATTTACTTGAAAAAGGTCTTTCTGATACTGGAATAGTAGTTGGAGAGGGTTTCGATTTCCAAATCATTGATGATATCTATCATAAATATGATAACAACACTCTGCTTGTTACTTTAAAAGGTTCTGGAAAAGTTGATAAAAGAGTTATCTCATCTGTTGCAGCATCTTATAAAGCAACACCAACAGAAAAAGCAGATTTTGACAAACTTTCTGAAATTTTCAAAAATCCAGCACTTGAGATGGCAAGTTTTACAATCACAGAGAAAGGATATGGAATTGATTCTCCTTTCATCCTATCTGATATTGAAAAAGGTCCTAAGAGCTGTGAGACAATAATTCCAACCGTAACAGCATTAGCTCTAGAGAGATACAATGCAGGAGTATTCCCATTCTCTTTTGTTTCAATGGATAACTGCTCTCACAATGGTGAGAAACTAAGAAATGCAGTTTTATTTGTAGCTGATGAATGGTTGAAGAAAGGCTTTGTTAAAAAAGAATTTGTTGAATACATCTCAGATGAGAGCAAAGTGGCTTTCCCATGGAGCATGATTGATAAAATCACTCCACGTCCTGATGAAAACATTCAGAAGATGTTGATTGAAGATGGATTTGAAGATAATGAAGTTTTGATCACAAAGAAACACACTTATATAGCTCCATTTGTTAACAGTGAAGAGAGTGAATACTTAGTAATCGAAGATTCATTCCCCAACGGCAGACCTAAATTGGAAGAAGCTGGAATATACTTCACAGACAGAACTACAGTAAATAAAGTTGAAAAAATGAAGGTATGTACATGCTTGAATCCTCTACATACTGCAATGAGCATTGCTGGATGTCTTCTTGGATATAAGAAGATTTCAGATGAGATGGAAGATGTTGATATTGTTAAATACATAAAAGGTATTGGATATGATGAAGGATTGAAAGTAGTTGTAGATCCTAAAATTATTGAACCAAAAGCTTTCATTGACGATGTAGTTGATAACAGACTCATGAATCCTTTCATGCCTGATACACCTCAACGTATCTCAACTGATACAAGTCAGAAGATTGCAATCAGATTTGGTGAGACAGTTAAATCTTACATGGCTTCAGAAGAACTTGATGAATCTGAATTGAAGTTGATTCCATTCTTCATGGCAACTTACATCAGATATTTGATGGGAATTGATGATAATGGTGATGAATTCACTTTGAGTCCTGATCCTCGTCATGAAGAATTGTGGGCATTGGTAAGAGATATCAAACTTAAAGAGTACAGCTATGATGAAGCTGAAGAACTTATAGCTCCAATTCTAAAATTGAATGATCTATGGGGCTTTGATTTATATAACTCAAAATTAAAAGAAAGTGTTGTGGTTGATTTTACAAAACTAGTTTCAAATATTGGAATGGTTAGAAAATCATTGCATGAAATACTAAAATAATAGGAAGATAATAATATGAAAATGACATTGAGATGGTATGGTACAGGACACGACAGTGTAACTTTAGAACAGATTCGACAGATACCTGGTGTAACTGGCGTTATAACAATGCTATATGACATTCCAGCTGGCGAAGTATGGCCTCTAGACAGAATTCAGGCTATGAAAAAAGAAGTTGAAGCTGCTGGCTTGAAAGTTGAAGGAATTGAATCAGTAAACGTACATGATGCAATCAAGATTGGCTCAAGCGACAGAGATAAATACATTGAGAACTACATTGAATCTCTTGAAAACTTAGCTAAAGAAGATATCAAGACTGTATGTTATAACTTCATGCCTGTATTTGACTGGTTGAGAACAAAACTTGATAAAGCTAGACCTGATGGTTCAACTGTACTTGCTTATGATTATAAGGTAGTTGATGGAATGACTCCTCAGATGTTGTTCGATAGTATAAAGAACTCTTCAAACGGTTTCATCATGCCAGGTTGGGAACCTGATAGACTTGATCACATCAAAGGCTTATTTGAAGCTTATAAAGGTGTTGATGAAGAAAAACTGTTCAACAACCTTGTTTATTTCTTGAAAGCAATTCAACCAACATGTGAAAAACATGGAATCAAGATGGCAATCCACCCAGATGATCCAGCATGGCCTCTATTTGGCTTACCACGTATCATAACTGGTAAAGAAAAGATTGAGAGAATGTTGAAAGCAGTTGATGCACCATTCAATGGTCTAACTTTCTGTACAGGATCTCTTGGAACAAATCCAAACAATGATCTTCCTGCAATGATTGAAGCTTTTGGAGATAGAATCCATTTTGCACACGTAAGAAATCTTCAGCATTTTGAAAAGGGTGTATTTGAAGAAGCTGGACATCTATCAGCAGATGGCTCATTTGATATGTACGAAATCGTAAAAGCTCTATATAATACTGGCTTTGAAGGTCCAATTAGACCTGATCATGGTAGAACTATATGGGGTGAGAAATGTATGCCAGGTTATGGCCTATATGATAGAGCTCTTGGTGCTTACTACATTCAGGGACTATGGGAAGCTATAGATAAAAATACAAAAAGGAAATAATAGATTTTATGAAATCAACGCAGGGGAATGAGATATATCAAAAGTTAAAGAAGGATATAATTTCTTTAAAATTGGAACCAGGTATTCAACTCAGTATAAGAGAGTTGATAGAAAGTCTTGGCGTATCACGTTCTCCTATAAGAGATGCTTTTATCAAACTATCAAACGAACGTCTTGTTAAGATGATTCCTCAGAGTGGTTGCCGTGTCACACAAATTAATATTGATATGGCAGAACAGGAGAGGTTCATCAGAAAAAGTATTGAACTTGATATGATTAAAAAGAAGCATTTCAATATAGATAGAGACTTTGTTGCAAAGCAAAGAGC